>VFKH01000057.1 GCA_009885615.1 Parachlamydiales bacterium | reverse complement strand
TGTAGGTGTATTGCTAATTGATGCAGGGCGTATGTCTGTTACAGCAGAAGCGCGTTTTATTGACGAAAAAGCGATGACAATCATGGGTGAATTCCGCTTCTAAGAAAGAACTAGGTTATTTTAATGAAAAAAAGCCTGTGAGAAATATACGTTTTCTCAGGGGCTTTTTTGCTGAAGATAAGTCTTATCTAGTTGATCCTAAAAAAACCTCCACATCTATTGCTCCTTGATTCTCGAGGTATCTTTAGTGATTATCTGTAGGAAAGTCACTATTAAGCCCCGCCGATTCAATTTAGAGGTGCAATAACTGAGATTGCTCCATGAGCCTACAAAAATCCTTTTAAAGGCTTCTTTACCGTTAACAGTTCTTAGATTTTTTGCTTGAGTGATGACTAATCTTGCCAACTGTAACTCCTTGACGCTTCATCCTTGCATGGACTTTCTTATGACATTCTCCAGTAAAAGGAGTGCTCTTTAGCTCTTTTTGGATCATGTCCAAAAGCTTTTCGTCTTCGGCAATAGGCTTAGGAAATCTACGTAGGGGGTTGCTTTAGATACCTGTGCTCAATTTTTTTCACTTGCTAGCTCCGGGTGGAAAATGACACATGGCAATGGATTTTCCAACCTCGCTAGCAGATTTTTGCAACTCCCTAAGTAAGTAATGCTCAAAAACATACTAAGGATGCTAAAAATATTTAAAATCATTCTAAAGCATTATCTAAGCAAGATAATCGGTTTTCTCTGCGATTTAAATTAATCATAGGAATTTACAACTTTGAATTACGGATATGAATTTCGCAAAAGCTCTAATTATAACACTTGATTTCTAGTCCCCTAATACTTAATATAAATAACAATCTTGATAAGATTATTAATTGTTCCAAGTAACACAGTTGATTGAATGGCAATTTATATAAAAGTACTTCTATGACGCCGCCCCTAAAGAGATTTTGTACAGGTTTACCTCTACCTTATGAGGGATCGTCAGCCTTTTCTTCACCACCAAGCTCTCTTCCAAGATTTGGGGAACTTTTTTTTGACAACGACTCTCCAGTTTCAGGAAGAGCAAATTCCCAGATCGATCATCCCTTTACAGATCAGATTAAGCGCGATCTTGCGAGCTGGCTTTTAACGGAACCTGATCAAGTAGATGCTGTTCTAGTACAGAAAGAGATTTTAAAATATAATCTTCGCAGTCATATATATCTTGATCTTTCAGGTCTAAAAATAACTTCCCTTCCCTCTTGCCTTAGTGAATTAAATCTCAAAACCCTTAACTGTTCTCAATGTCTAAACCTTAGTTTCTTGCCCAATCTTCCAGATTGCCTTATCCTTGACTGCTCCCAATGCCCTAATATTACCACTCTTCCTAGCCTTCCTAAATGCACTGAGCTTGACTGCTCTGGATGCCCTCTTCTGAGGGAGATCCCTGACCTTTCCAGCTGTACTAGTTTTGAATGCTCCCAATGCCCTAATATTACCACTCTTCCTAGCCTTCCCTCTTGTACTATCATTTCCTGCTCCGGATGCCCTATTACCACGCTCCCTAATCTTCACTCTTGTACTATCCTTGACTGCTCCGGATGCCCTAATATTACCAAGCTCCCTAGCCTTCCTAAATGCACTGAGCTTGACTGCTCTGCATGCCCTAATATTACCACTCTTCCTAGCCTTCCTAAATGCACTGAGCTTGACTGCTCTAGATGCCCTCTTCTGAGGGAGATCCCTGACCTTTCCAGTTGTGCTAGTCTTGAATGCTCCCAATGCCCTAATATTATTACTCTTCCTAGCCTTCCTGAATGCACTGAGCTTAGCTGCTCTGACTGCCCCTTTCTGCTTGCCCTCCCTGAACTTTCCAGTTGTATTATGCTTGACTGCTCCCAGTGCCCTAATATTACCACTCTTCCTAGCCTTCCTAGATGCACTGAACTTATCTGCTTTAAATGCCCTTCTCTTAGGAACATCCCCGCCCTTGCTCTATGCGCTAGACTTGACTGCTCCCAATGCCCCTCTATTACCGCTCTTTCTAGCCTTCCTAAATGCACTATGCTTGACTGTTCCCAATGCCCTAATATTACCACTCTTCCTAGCCTTCCTAGATGCACGGTCCTTGACTGCTCCCAATGCCCCTATATTACCGCTCTTCCTAGCCTTCCTAAATGCACTATCCTTGCCTGCTCCGGATGCGCCAGTCTTACCACGCTACCTAGCCTTCCTAGATGCACTAAACTTGACTGCGGCGAATGCTCCAATATTATCATACTTCCTGGCCTTCCTAGATGCACTTTCCTGGACTGCCGCAGTTGCCCCCGGCTGATAGAGCTACCTCAAATAAATGCGGGAGCTCGAGTGCTTACTGATATTATTTTTGATATATGCACTATACGCTGGAAAGATCTTAACGAAGATCCTCTAAAAGTTCTAAGGGATCTTTTGCCTTTTTTAAGAAGAGGGCCTTTTCCAAATATTGTCTTCTTAAATGATGATAGGAGTTCTCAAGTAGGTTACGATGCAGGGGGGTTACGCAGACATCTGATGTCACAACTTTTTGCTCAACTATCTAAGCTTGGTTGTATTTCAAAAAATCCAGGTACAGACTTGCTCAGGCCTATAGCAACTAATGACGAAGACGCCATTTTGGAAGCCATGGGACTACTTTTCGTTAAGGCCGTTAATGCTAAGCTACCTATAGGTCAAACTTTCCACCCTGTTTTTTTTACGGATCTTCAGGCCTTCTCTGGTCAGAATATGAGCGAATATCAGCAGGACCCTCTATCATGGATACAAAAACAGTATATCAAAAAGAATCCGGACATATCTCTGACTATTAATCGCTTTAAGGACCTAGAAGCTCTTCATCAGGTTTATTCTGAATATTTAATACCTAAAGGACTGGATCTTGAAAGAGCAAAGCTTTTTATCCTTAGCGCCTTTATGAAAGAGACTGTAAAAGAGGAAACCCCCTGGTATAAAGCCGCTTATCAGATAGCCTCAGCTATGAAAGGAAAAATGAACGCTGCCTGGGCGCCGTTCTGCGCCCTCTCTGCCGATGAATTTCAAGCTAGTATCGAAGGATCGTTTTCTAAAGAGGCTTTTATAAATACTATTGTATGGGAAGGTAGAACCGATTCCATCACCCAAGCATATCTTATAAATTGGATCGATACCCACGATGATCCAACAGTTAAAGAATTGCTTCAATTCTCTACAGGAAGCCGTTCTCTAACAAAAGAGCCTGTTATGGTTATGATATCCCCTCCTAATGTGGAAGGGACGTTTCCCTTACCCATAAGTCATACTTGTGCAAGGCAGCTTTGTATTTTTACAGGTTACCTCTCCCAAGAAATGTTTAACGCTAAGATAAAGCATTCCCTAGAAGTCGCGAATGCTAGCGGATTCTTATCCATTTAAGCGTAGAGAGCGGAATGACCCAATGAGTCTTTGTAGAGTCTTGATCGGGCAAATAGATCCATGTACTGTATTGATGAGCGAGGTGTAACGGGATCTTGCCCAGGTGTTTTATTGGAAGAATGTACAAAACCCCTCTCCTATAGTATTTTTGAGTGGATCTGTGCATGGGAAGAACAATCAACAGCGAATAAATCAAAAGTCTTTTAAGTCTTGGGCGGACATTGCTGTGCGATCAAATCAGTAACTTTTATCTGATCTTTTTTACGCTCGCCCAGTTCAGGCTTCCTGTTAGCCTCCTTACAAAATAGGTTGTCAACAACATCAGTAAGGCTACTGTAGGATATTCTAAATAAGGGGCACTAGCCGAGTTTCTCGATGCTTTCTTTGGTTGCTTAGCCAGCAACGGCGTCGATAAGGTCCCTAGTGGAATCTGCTCGAAAAGTAATACAAGCGAATAAATTACTGCGAAAGTTACGTAGTCTGTCTATCATTGTTGCTGTCATCGCCTGTTTTGTGTCCCTTAAATTCTGGTCAAAAATAAGAAGATTTATACAGGTCTATGACATTTTTTTCCAAACTCCAGGCTCTTAAAGCCACTGCTCTAAGAATATCTTTACATCGGTACGCTATCTTTTCTTCTAGAACGTTCCTGCGATATTTTGGACACCCGACGACATGGTATTTACAAGAATAGACTTCTTTCAAAATGCCATTTTTGAAAGAAGTCTATTACATGTTCACTATGCTTCATAAGTATCTTTTTAACGGATACGTCGACATATCTCTTCAGGTTTAAAAAAAAAGGCAATCTCTACAGCAGCGCTTTCTTTACTATCCGAACCATGAATTGCGTTCTCATCAATAGAGCTGGCAAAATCCGCACGAATAGTCCCAGGCTTTGCTTCTTTAGGGTTAGTTGCGCCCATAATATCACGGTTTTTACTAACAGCATTCACCCCTTCTAGGACTTGTATAAGGACCGGGCCTGATATCATAAAATCTATAAGAGCCTTAAAGAAAGGGCGGCTTTTATGCACCTCATAGAAGCCTTCTGCTTGCTGACGCGACAACTGAACCATTTTAGCCGCAATAATTTTCAATCCAATTACTTCAAAACGACTTATAATTTGTCCGATTTGGTTATTACTTACTGCATCTGGTTTTAAAATTGATAGTGTTCTTTCTTGTCCCATATAAAATAATCCTTTAATTTTCCAAAAACAGAATACATGATTTAATGAAATCCATTCAAATTATTTCCAGCGCTGATTTAAAAGATCCCATTCAAGTCTGAAATACACTCAAATAAAGACTTCTTTCTTAAAGAATCGTTTTACGGCTTTTGAATTTATCCAGGTATTCAAGGGCCTTACCGGTACCAAGGCATACCGCAAGTAAGGGGTTGGGAGCGATGATAACAGGAAGACCCGTCTCTTTCATAAGAGCTTTTTCAAGGCCTTTCATGAGGGCTCCCCCTCCGGCAAGGACCATACCGCGCTCGACGAGATCTGCTGCGAGCTCGGGAGGGCATTTTTCAAGAACGAGTTTAACAGATTCGATAATCTGCTGGATGGGTTCCATCAGGCATTCACGGATTTCTACCGAATTAATGCGCTTAGTCACAGGAAGGCCCGCTACTTGATCACGCCCACGTACTTCCATCTCAAGCTCATTATCACCAAGGGAATAAGCTGAACCAATAGTAATTTTAATCTCTTCAGCAGTACGCGGCCCAATCAATAAATTATAAGTACGGCGCATGTAATTGATAATACATTCATCAAACTCGTCACCGGCTATGCGTAGTGATCTGGACTCAACGATACCACCAAGGGAAATAATAGCAATTTCCGTTGTACCTCCACCAATGTCAATAATCATATTGGCAGCCGGCTCATGCACAGGTAAATCTACACCGATTGCAGCAGCCATAGGTTCTTCAATAAGAATGACTTCCTGAGCACCTGCATGCAAAGCTGAGTCTTCAACAGCGCGTTTTTCTACACCTGTAATGCCTGAGGGAACAGCTATAAGGATACGCGGACGGAAAAGGCTTTTTGAAGGCGTAACCCTCTGAATAAGAGCTTTTAACATCCCCTCAGCTATTTCAAAATCAGCAATAACTCCATCTTTCATAGGCCGCACAGCATGAATTTTTTGAGGTGTCTTACCAAGCATCGCTTTGGCTTTATGCCCAACTGCAAGAACTTCATTAGTACGAGAATCAACAGCTACAACGGAAGGCTCTGAAAGAACAATCCCCCTACCTCGTACAAAAACAAGCGTGTTTGCAGTGCCGAGGTCTATACCAATATCACTTGAAAAAACACCCCACAATCTATTGAAGGTAAGCTTTTGTATTTTTTGCCACATAGGGGCGAATTTAAAGGGGGCACTTGAATTGGCCATATGTAATTAATCGTCCTTTTCTCAAGTCTGCAGCAATTGCAGAACTTCTTCCCATGTTAATTTAGACATCGCTTCATCGTCGCAACTAATGACCTTCTTGACAAGTCCTTTCTTACGATCTTGTAATTCAACGATTTTCTCCTCAATTGTCCCCGAGGTAACAAGCTTATAAGAAGATACGCTCCTTGTTTGTCCAATACGATGAACTCGGTCTGTAGCTTGGTTTTCAACTGCCGGATTCCACCACATGTCATAATGAATAACGGTGTCGGCGCCCGTAATATTAAGTCCCGAGCCCCCTGCTTTAAGCGAAACAAGAAAGAAGGGAATATCTTTATCCTTATTAAAATTATCGACAATCTCCAACCGATTTTTACTTCTACCATCGAGATAAGAGAAGGCGATACCTCTTTTTTGCAAATCATCACTTAAAATAGAAAGCATCTTTGAGTATTGGCTGAAGATTACGGCTTTATGCCCTCCTTCCATTAAACTCTGCATTAAATCGATAAGCATCTCATATTTAGCAGAATCCCCCTCTTCAGCTTTTTCTTTAGCGAAAATAGCTGGATGACAGCATATTTGTTTTAAACGCGTAAGTGTTGCAAGAACATGTATTTGTACATTATCAAAGCCATCCTTATCCACCAGTTTTTTGAGCTCTTCACGAGCAGATGCAGCGTACGAGCTATAGAGCTCTTTTTGTAGCTCACTTAAGTGGCAATGGTAAACAATTTCTGATACAGGAGGCAGATCCGTCAAAACATCGCTTTTCATGCGACGCAGAATAAAGGGGGCCACCTTGCGTTTAAGCATTTTTATAGCGCTAGTCTGTCCCTGTTTTAGGTACTTATCTTGGAATCGATCAAAGGTTCCTAGCAGTCCTGGCATTAAGAAATCAAAAAGACTCCAGAGATCCTCTAGAGAGTTTTCAATCGGTGTGCCGGTTAGTATAAGCCTATGGGCTCCTTGAATCTGTTTGACGGACTTAGCATTACGCGTACTGCGGTTTTTTATTTGCTGCCCTTCATCTAAAATAACGTAGCTAAAAGCGAAATCTTTATAGATATCTATATCTTTTTGTAAAAGATTATAGGAGGTAACTACCAGATCACATGCAGCTATCTGTGCTAGCAACTTCTTGCGACTAGCAGGCATTCCATCAATAACCAAGACCCTCATCTCGGGGTTAAATTTTGCTACCTCCTGCTTCCAGTTATAGACAAGGGAAGTAGGGCAGACAATTAGGCTGACACTCTTTGGTTTTTCTAGTCTTAGCTGTGTCAGTGCCGAAATAGCTTGGAGCGTTTTACCAAGACCCATATCATCGGCTAAAATACCATTTAAATACATATGGCGTAGGCGTTCAAGCCACTGAACACCCTCCCCTTGATAAGGACGCAAAAACTTCTTGACATTCTCAGGGATAGATCCATTTCTAACATTCTGAAGGCCCATTATCTGTTCCTGAACCTCTTTAAGAGCCTGGCTCATTGTCCAATTAACTGGAATGGAATCAAAAAGGCTTGCCTGGATATTAACAAGGCTCCAAATAGGCTTGTGCTCCACAATATTATCGATTTTTGTTAAGCCCAGTTCATCAAGCATTTGTAAAAGATGAGCGATCTTATCGAGATTTAAAATTAGAATAGTATCTTTTTTCAACTCAATAAAAGAACGCTTTGCGGCAAGGCATTCTGCTAAATGGGCTATTTTAATACCTGTGATATGCCCCTTTACTGTCATGATAATTTCATAGGTCATCGCCGTATGCTCTTGAAAATGCAGCGATATCTCGGTATTATCGTAGACAAACTTCTCTAAAAGATTTTTTGGACAATCAAAGTGTACCCTTTCCTTATTCTGAGGTACGATATCGGTCATAAATTCAACAATCTTTTTTTCTGACTTAGCAATATAAAGACCCTGCTTTGAATCATATATGAACTCTTCGAAAAGCTCTTTTGCTATTCTCTGCTCTTCTAAAAGATCCCTTGCTAAAACACCTTGCTTTGAAATAAAACTCATAGCGTGCTCGTAAGAAAGCTCCAATCCAGCTGCTGGAATTTCTGTTTTGCCGTAGAGAAAAAAAAGCTTTGCCTCTAACTGTTCCCCTGTATATTCCAATTCCACACGTGACTTTAAACTAGCTGTAAAAGGTATTGTCACAAATTTATCAATAACCTTTGTACCCCTAACAAGAGCGTAGGAATTAAGTTGCGGTAAAGCATTTTCCACAAAAGATCCAAAAAGAGGCTCCGGTATTGCTACCTCTCTCAAATGATTTATATAGCGCAAATGCAGGCGCTTAATATTTTCTTGAAAACGATAATAGGTCTGATTAATAATAACCCCTGGACGGCCACACTCGAGTAGTATGGCCTCATCTGGATTAAAGTATTTGTCCGATATCGCTATTTTGGGCTGTAATAAAAGGCGTTTAAGCTCTACTAATTCCATATCACACACTAGGCCTGCTTGCAATAATGAGCTTTGTAGGGGTGACTCGAGTGAGTTATTATAAAGACCTGGTAAATCAAGTTCCCTCTTTTCTTCAAAAGAAGCAGCCCTCCTATTCATAGCAAGCTCATGGGATTTAGCAAGTAGCGTTGCAAAAGCTTCGGCTTCTAATTCCCCAAAACGAACAAGCTCTTGGCCTGGAAATCTTGCATGCTCAATAATAAGGCTGATAATTTCAGAGCCTACAGTATCAAACGATTGCTTTGTAAAAAAGCGTCGTTTTCCAAAGAGTAATATTGGTTCACAATAACGAATAGCTTCTATAAACTCTTTTACATGACAGACCTGTAAAGGTTTAGTCCTAAATGGCATTCGCAGGGCAATCTGAAAAGGCACAGCCCCTTTAGAAGCCATAGACTCTAAATTAAAAATGATACCCAAATCAGCCTTTTCCTCGACAAGCTCTTCTTGAGCCATGAAAAAAGGATTGCTACCCAGAACATCTGCAGCGAATAAATAGTCTGCAATCATCTCTTTTTGCATCTGCACATCTAAACGCACACTTTCTTTACAAATGGCGTTATCAAAGACTTTTTTTATGCTCGCCTTGGTTTTTTTGCTCGTTTTAAGAGACCCATTATCAGTAGAAAAATCAAGTACCATAGCATCAAAGCGCTGCTCAAGATGGAAGAAGAATGCAGCTAAATGCTGGCAATCATAGGTGTAGGCACAGTCGCAGTTAGAATCAATAACACGTGATTCTAAGCGGTCTATCTCCACTTCACTTTCATACGTATTATTAAAAGAGCCCTGTACTTTGGCACGGAATTTAATGCTTTTCTCATCAAATACCACGATATTAGCACTTTTTAGAGCTTGTTTTTCAAAAAGTTGTTGCCCCTCTTTTAAGACAGTGGGAGCAAATTCCTGTTTTAACTTACGAAAATTCAGCATAACTGTCTCTTATATCAAGACTTTCTAAATCTGCTTAGTAAAAAATATTATTAGCGCGTTATTTTTAATTTTCTTTGCAATTTCTCTGCGTATTGCTTATAAAATTCGTCATGCAAAATTTTTTTTTCTGCTTTTTATTACTGATAGCCTCTATCTATGCAGAAAAAACAGAAACGCATATTGTAAAAAGTCTTCCCTCCAAAGAAACACTTTTTAAAGGGCATAATCTCCACAACCATCCTGGAACTGTAGATATCTTTACAGGAGCTTTTACAGAAGAACAAGTTGATTTTTTCACCAAAGGCCCTGAACCCATCCTACTTGCTCGTACCTGGAAAAATAACAGTGAGTCTACTGGTAATTTTGGAGGCTGGGGTCTTAATAATTATCATAAATCCGAGCTTACTCATCAAGTAACTGGTATACATCGCCTTATATCTGAACCTTATGGAGCAGCCTTTACCTTTAGGCATCCCTCTAAAGATTATATTATAAAGGCACACACAGAAAATTTTAATAACGGATTTATTAATACGGGACTTGGTGAAATCAGCGGTGCCACAAATGCTAAATCCATGTCGGCATTTATGCATAAGGGTGTTCTGAGTGTTACAGACTCTGACGGCACCTTAAGGATCATGTCTCAATATCCCGATAATATTTATATAACGGCCCTCGAAAAAAGACCCCATTATCGCGAGCTTCGCTATAATTGGCAGCCTTTTAAAGGGGGCATGATTTTCTCTTCTATCTCTTCTTGGGGGGCTTCTAAAGAATTTAATCAGATTGATTTCACTTTAGAATCCGCGAATATCTTTGTAGCAAAATCACTGAACCGTGAGATTCGTTACACCTTCGATTCTAAAAATCATTTTTCACTTACTCATGTTGAGGGTGGTAATGGGGCTGATTTTATCCATTATACTTACTCAGCAGATGGTAGCCGTATTGAACGCCGAGAATCCCCGGAAGGCCGCTACTTAAGTATACTCTATGATAATAATAAAAAAGTCTCCAGCCTGGTAGGCCCTGCAGGTGAGGATGGCTCTCCTGCAGTACTTTCTAAGTATCTTATTCAAGAAAATTATGGAAGAGATATTCACGGTAATAAAAACAAAAAATTTAAAGGTGTTACCTCTAAAGTATGGGATGGCGCTGGCAATTTAAAAAAATATGATATTGATGATAGCAACCGCTTACGTAAGATTACCACATTCCAAGGTGATTCAGAGCCGCTAGCCTCTGAAAATGTTGTGTGGAATAGGGCCTTTGATACAAGAAAAGTAGGCGATTTTTGTTGCCGTTTTATTAAAGATGAGAAAAAACAGATCTATGCATATGCCAAAACAATATCCTATGACGAACAACATAACCCTATAAATGAATATACATGGGGTCCTATCACGGGTGAGCGGAGTGGCATCGATTCTATATTAGAAAAAAAAGGCGTTATTAAGGGCGAATGCTCCGTAAGAAATACTATCTACTCTCAAGATTCCCTGCATTTGCTGTTAGAAGAAGTCCTCCGACCTAACCATAAAATTCTCTATAGCTATATACCAGGCACAGACCTTCTTGCTTCCAAATATGAAGTAATGGATTGTAAAATTTGCCGCCGTAGTTTTTTCTTTTACGATAAGGATGGAATTCTTATTACAAAATTCTATGATGATGGTTCCTCAAAAGATCACTTTAACTTAACTGATATTACAGAACGCCATATTACGCGCATTCGGGTTCGAAAGGATCTTCCCGGAAGAGGTCAGCCAGAAAGCGTAGAAGAGCTCTACCTGGATAATGGTCAAGAGATTATTAAAAATAGAACCACCTATATCTACGCCCAAAATGACCTTAAAGAATCCGAAACGCATGATGGATATACTCTTTCTTATATATACGATAAGAAAGACCGTATCCTAGAAGAAACTGATGAGAAAGGCTTCAAGCACTCTTATAAATATGATGGAAATAATAATATTATCTATGAGAAACATCGTCCAGATGTTTATATTGAAAAAGAATACGATCTCCTTAACCGACTCGTTATCAACAGGGAAATTCATAGTGATGGCCGTATCTTTACACAAAGAAATATCTGGAATCTTAATAATCAGCTAATTAAAGAATACGATGCTCTTGGCAGATGTAAAGAGTATACCTACGATGCTTTTGGGAACATAACGAGTATCTTTTTTGAAGGTTCTTTAATAAAACGGGCCTATGATGTACTTGGTCATCTTATTGAAGAAACAGATGCCGATGGTAACACAACCAGAAAACGATGGAACATCTTTCATCAACCCCTTGAAATCACCTATCCCGACTCTTCGGAGGAGAAATTCTTCTATACCCTGTATGGCTCTCTTAAAAAACGCATTAATAAAGACGGATCCTCTTTAAACATTACACTCGACCCTCTTGAGCGCATCACACAAGAAGAGCTTCTGTCACAAAGTGGCCAGGTTTTGCAGACACGTAGCTTTACCTATAATGCTTTACATCTTATAGAGGAAAAAGATAATGCTGGCGTTATTACACGTTATTATTATGATGCTGCTGGTCGTGTAAAAGAGCAGATAAAAGATGCGAACGGTTTAAAAGCACACATGTACTTCACTTATGACACTTTCGGTGAGGTCCTTGAGAGTAGAAACGATTATTTTATTGAGATAACCCTACGTAATACACTTGGTCAGGTTACCGAAGAGCGCTTGGAGGACCTTCAGGGGAATATTCAAAAGAAAAAAACTTATGGGTATGATGCTTACGGCCGTAAAAATCTTATACGTGAATATGCAAATACTCGAGCTTATAGTGAAACCTATACAGAATATGATTCGAGGAATGAAGTTATACTTATCATCAACCCTGAAGGATGTAAAACAAGATTTAACTTTAAAATTATTCCAGAAAATGATCACTTTATTCTACAAAAAAGCTCTGTTGATCCCTTGGGTAATATCTTTGTTACTACTTTTGATGCGCATGATCGCCCGGCTCTTGAAGAGCGCTTTAATGCTGCCGGGCATAAACGTGCGGCCAAAGAGATCTTTTATACAAAAACGGGTGCTAAATCCCGTATCGATGAAAAAGTCTATGCAGGAAGTTCTCTACTTCGTACCTATTCTGTAACGTGGAGCTATACACCTCTAAAAAAAGTAGCAGAAGAAGTACGTGGTGTAGATAGCGGTGACGAAAGAATCACTACTTTCACCTATAACACAGCCGGTGACCTTATATCTAAAACACTGCCCAACGGTACAGATATCTTCCATAGCTACGATGCCTACGGACGACTAGAAAGCACAAAAACGAATAATACCCTCAGCTACCATTTTTCTTATAATAAACAAGGCTACCTCCTTATTGCAGGGAAAACGCAACGCTGCTATAACAACCTAGGCCATCTCCTCTTTGAAAAACTTGAGAATGGACTTGAGATAACTTATGAACGTGATCTAATAGGGCGAAAAATATCTATGGTTATTCCTGATGGCCCCCGTATTCAATATTTCTATGAGGGCTATTTCCTCAAAAGCATCACCCATGGGCTCCACACACAAATAGTTGGAAATCGCAACTGGTTTGGGCAGATCTGCTCTATGGAAGGACCTCTTAAAATCACCAAAACTTACGACTCTTTAAAACGTGTACAGTCTATTGAATCCTCTAGTTGGTCACAAAAAAATATGGCCTTTGATAATGCCGGCAACTTCCTATCCTGTCATGTAAACGATGCTGCAGGCGATTATGACTGTATTTATACATATGACGATCTCTATCAGATTACCTATGAGAAATCCCTCTTCGAACGCCATTACCAGCACGATTCCCTTTACAACCGTATCAGTGTTGAAGGCTATCCCCAAAAAATTAATGCCCTTAACGAACTTACAGAAGATGCGCATGCCCATTACAGCTGGGATAAAAATGGGAGTCTCCTCTCTCAAAATAGAATGCTTTATCGCTATGACGAGCTCGAGCGTTTAATTGAAATTGACGGTATAAGTAGCTATAGCTATGACTCCTTTAACAGACGCTTAACTAAGACAGTTCAGGGTCTCACCACCCATTTTATTTATGATGGGCAAAATGAGATTGGCTCCTACCAAGATGGCCGTCTGCAAGATCTGCGTATTTTGGGTGATGGCCTTGGCGGGGAAATTGGTGCTTCCTGGGCTATGACGATCGAAGGAGATACCTACTTTCCCGTTCATGACAACCGCGGTAATATTGTCTCTCTCCAAGATTCCTCTGGCAATTCTGTAGAGCATTACCGCTACTCTAGCTTTGGTGAAGAAGAATCTCCTGGCCTTTCTCCTTGGCGCTTCTCGAGTAAAAGGGTTGATATTGAGAGTGGCTTTGTCTATTTTGGTAGGCGCTACTACAGTCCGTTGATGGGGCGATGGACAACTGCCGATCCTCAAGGACTTAGTGATGGCTTAAATGTCTATGCCTATCTTCGTAACAATCCCATTAATAGCTTTGATATCTACGGTCTCTTTGGTAAAGAGACCTTTAATCGCATGGACCGCCTAGTGACTCAGCAACTACGCTTGTTTATGAACAGCTGGTTTATGCAAATGGCCTCCCGTCAACTTAAATCGGCCATGAGCGCCCTCAAAACGGCCTCTTTTGGCCTTAAAAAGATGGTTAATGCCTTGGGCCGCGGTATCGAGCTTCTTGGCCGCCATGTGATACCTATACCCTATCTTAACCGCGCTGTTGAAAGTCTTGGATCCTATATGTCCGGTAAAGAAAAGCCTACCGAAGAGTATCATTCCCAGCTCTACCACTTCAACGCTGACGCCAAAAAACGCGGGGTCCGTGATATTATTGTAAATGGTATGAATACTACCTTTGAAGATGCCCTTCTTATTACAAAAAATCATGCCGAAATGACAGGGCATTATACAACCCTTGTCTATAACGCCTCGAATGGAGCTATTTTTGATCTCTGTGATTGTGTTGCCAACTTTTTTGGTGCGCCCACAACTCCTGTAAGGCTTCTACAAGATGTCATCAAGCGTGATGTTCAAGGAGTCGGAGAAAATGGCCGTGTTAATGTGATTGCTCATAGCCAAGGAGGTCTTATTGCCCATATTGCAACTAAACAGTTCCCTCCTTCTATCAATTCACAGATCGATATGTTCACAATCGGCTCTGCTAAGATCATCCAACAGGGTTCATTTGAGAAAGTCTCTAACCATGTAAGCAGCCGGGATCCCATACCATGGATAGTAGATCCTATAAGTAGGCTGGCCGGAGCTTATATGGGAATAGTGGAGATCCACGCCTCCACTGGAGGTTTTTTTGATCATTCCCTAGATGGAGACACCTATAAACAAGTACTTAAATCAATGGCACAATCTTTAAAATATCAGTACCAAAGCTACTAAATGAAAAGCATAATAACACTCCTACTTCTTGCTAATTCTTTTTTATTGGGGGCTACACCCCTTTACTGGAGCTATGTTAATCGGATAACGGATAAAGAAAACACTTACTTGAAAAAAAAGTATCATCTGTATCTAAATACTACAGGAGGGGGTGGAATGTCTTGTGTTAAAAATATAACCCAAGGGTATGATGCCCCCTGTCCGACAACTATTGCAGCTGCCAGGGGCATGATTGTAGAGATTATCGAAAATCTTTTAAGAGCAATTAATGCCGACACTCGATTACGCCCTCATTTGTGCGAATTCCCCTTTACAGCTAAAGGTCTCTCTCTAACCCTTAATTTCCCTGAAAACAAATCTCCGACAGCTCCTGAGAGTCAAATAACCCTTGTTTTGCTGATAGATCAGAAAATATACTATCACTACCCAATGGATGTTTACGCCACACCCTACGGCACAGCTCTTGTAGAAACTTTTGAGGAAGCAAAAGTCGCTCTCATTAAGAAATAAATCCAGGGGTATTACGGCGAGTTTGGTAAAGGTGGCCCACCTAAAATTTGTGGTTCCTTCAAAAATGCCTCAGCAATCTCTGCCTCTAAAATAGGGGATGCTCGCATTAAATATTCATTAATGGGTACAAGCT
>VFKH01000042.1 GCA_009885615.1 Parachlamydiales bacterium | reverse complement strand
ATGGCTGAGGCCTATCAGTGGCTATGCTTGGGCACGCATAGACTAGAGTGCTAACGCGGATATTTGGGATTTACGTAAGAACTGGAGCTTTATTATAGCCGCAATTGCAACGCCCGTTATTGGTGGCTCTAGTTTCGATTCTCATCCAGCAAACACAATACCGTTTTGCAGATGAAACAAAAGTCGACTGGGCAGCAATAGACTCGTTTGTATTAAAATGCATTGCAATTGTGCTAAAGCCCCTCCTTACACCTTTTTTATCTAAACGATGCAATAACCTCAAAGGAAACGGTGGTCTTAAAGCGGCTGTGCGTGAAACACAACAAGCAAGCAGTGAGTACCAATACGTTTATCACAGGGATATTATCTAACTATTCCGGATGCCAGGCTGTCAAGCCAGAGGTGGATAAACTCATGGAGCAGTAGGCCTTTTCTTATCATCGATTTTTCAAAACAGGATCGACCACCTAACAAACCACTAGCTAATACCCAGTCGGCGTGAATATGCCATCAATGTTTCTCGTGTAGGAGCGGCAAATTGACTTACCTTTTCAGCTATTTATATTTAGAATTATAAATAAATATAGGATGTCATCCTAACGCAAGCTTCCAGCTTAAAGGCGAATCAAGGTGGGATGGGATGATTCTTTAAGGTTATCTCCAAAGTTGTAACCAATATTTTTAAGAAGAGCATTGTAAGGGTCAAGAGGATTATGGATATAGAGGGGTTTTTGGCAGTACCCAATCATGAGTCCTGAACTAAACCCTACCATAGGTTCAGTGAGCAAAAGCTCATGTAAAGGGAGTTCTGGATGGAAGAAAAGAGCTGAGCCGTCTTGCTTGATAATAACACCACCAACAAGGCCTTGGATAGAGAAACTCTCCATGAAGGGATTCTTAAAAAAAGAGAGCCCCGTTTGATCAAAGGCAAAGCGTAGGGTTGGTTTGCCCAGAAAATCGGCGGATATAGCCGCTAAGTCCTTATTATGGCTTATCTTATGGACCGATGGATTTGTACGAGACAAATCTCTTCCTTGAGCAAAGTCTAAGGTGAAAGGAGGGAAAAAATGGATAAAAATTTCATAACCGTTTTCTTGGAAGCGATATTTTTGTGAATGGGAAATAACCCAGCGCATAAGAAAAGTATCTTTTTAAATTTAGGGTTTATATGATAACGCTTCACTCTCTTTAAATAAAAGCTAATGATTCCATCACCCGATCACTTTTTCAAAGAAGTTCCCTCCTTAGAGAAGAGAATAGGGTATCATTTTAAAGACAAAAGTCTGCTCTTAACGGCCTTTACTCACCCCTCTTTTGCCAATGAAAATAAGATTATTATCCAGGAAAATAATGAGCGCTTAGAATTTTTAGGAGACTCTGTTTTGGGTATGATTATTGCAGGATATCTCTATACAGTATTGCCTAAAACAGATGAGGGTGTTCTTTCAGCTTTACGTTCAAAAATTGTAGAAGGCTCTTCGTGTATTCTTTTTACAGAGAAGCTAGGCGTAATAGACTATTTAATGCTGGGTAAAGGTGAGCGCCGTAATGGGAGTAGAGGGAGGGGATCTATTATGGCGGATCTTTTCGAGGCTCTTATGGGGGCCATATATTTAGATGGGGGGCTGGCTGCGACAACTCATTTTTTTTTCTCCCATTTTACCGAAGAAATAGCCTCTTTAATTAGAGATCCTCAAGGTAACTGGAAGGCTGATTTACAAGATTATTGTCAGCGAAATTACCAGGCGAGGCCTCTTTATCAGGTAGATGCTGAAAGTGGTCCCGATCATAGCAAGCGTTTTGAAGTAACTGTGATTGTGAATGGTCAGGAAAAAGGTAAGGGTCAGGGGTCCTCCAAAAAAGAGGCCGAGCAAAATGCTGCTAAACAAGCTCTTGAAAAGTTATATCATGGCTAAAGAAAAGCTTATCTGGTCTTGTCATCTTTGTGGGCATCAGCAACCTAAGTGGGGAGGTCAGTGCCCTGGTTGCAGTGAGTGGAATAGTTTACAAGAAGAAATTATAGTGAGAGATAAGGTGCGCACCTTCTCTCTGTCCACGAATCGTCCTATTCCGCTTCCTGAAGTTAATTGTGATGAAATTCCTCGTATAGCAACCCATATGAGCGAGTTTGATCGTTTGATGGGTGGGGGTATCGTCCCCGGTTCATTGACTTTGGTGGGTGGGGAACCGGGCATTGGCAAATCAACGCTTCTAATGCAAATTTGCGAGGCCATAGCTACTCAAGGCTCAAAGGTTCTCTATGTATCAGGTGAAGAATCGCAGATGCAAACATCCATTCGAGCTCAGCGCCTGGGTGCTAAAAGCAATAATTTGCTTATTTATAGTGAAACGAATGTAGTATCTATTCGGTCTGTAATAGAAGAGATTAAACCAATTCTTGTTGTTATTGACTCTATTCAAATTGTATATAAGCCTGAGCTAAGTTCTTCTCCTGGATCTGTTACACAAGTGCGTGAATGCGCTTCTGAGTTTATGCATTTAGCTAAAGGTTTTAACATTAGCACTTTTCTGGTTGGGCATGTTACTAAATCAGGAGAGATTGCAGGACCTCGAGTGCTTGAACACTTAGTGGATACCGTTCTTTATTTTGAAGGGGATCACCACAATCAACTGCGTCTTATGAGAGCTGTTAAAAATCGCTTTGGTTCAACCGATGAAATTGTGGTTTTTCAGATGAAGCAACAAGGCTTAGAAGAGGTTAGAAGTCCTTCAGAGCTCTTTTTAAGTGAGAGACTCAAAAACAATCCCGGCTCAGTTATTATCCCAACAGTTGAGGGTTCAAGACCTATTTTGATTGAGGTGCAGGCGCTGGTGAGTCAGACGGTTTTCCCCTCTCCCTCTAGAAGATCGACGGGTGTTGATCAAAATCGCTTGGCTTTATTATTAGCTGTACTGGAAAAACGACTCAACTATCCGTTATATCAAAAAGATGTCTTTGTCTCTGTAGCAGGCGGATTAAAGATAAGTGAGCCCTCTATAGATCTAGGGGTTTTGCTAGCCATTGCCTCTTCTCTTACAAATCGGGCTATTCATCCAGATGTGGTAGTGGTGGGGGAAGTTGGTCTAGGAGGAGAGGTGCGTAGCGTTACACAAATAGAGGCGCGTCTCAAGGAAGCTATTCTACTTGGTTTTGCCTGTTGTTTAATGCCCCGTAAGAATTGCCAGGGCTTACCAGAGAGTATTACTAGTAAGATTCGTATTAAGGGCATTGATTTTGTCGAAGAAGCAATTGATGTGCTACTGCCTTAAAGTTGGATCAAGAAGCTCCCCACTTGCCCGGGCTCAGGTAACAGAGGTCTTAGAAGAGATCCGTTATTTTCATAAAGACATAATGTTTGATCCTATTTGGATAGAGACAACCGGAGATCTTGATCGTACAACTAGTTTGAAAGAGCTGGAGAAAACAGATTTTTTTACTAAAGAAATTGATATAGCCTTATTACAAAAAAATGTTCGTATTGCTATCCATTCAGCTAAAGATTTACCAGAAGCTTTAGCTGAAGGGCTTTCTATTGTTGCCATTACAGCCGGAAGAGATCCCCGAGACATGCTGGTGGGTAATCTTTTCCCGGGAGCAGTTGTTGGAGTATCCTCTAAAAGACGAGAGGATATGATTAAAGGAGCTGTTTTTGTCCAGATTAGAGGCACTATAGAAGAACGCTTGGCTCTTTTAGATAAGGGTTCTTTAGATGCATTGGTAGTGCCAGAAGCCGCTCTTTTGCGTCTTAATATAGATATTCCTAGAAAAGCCTTAGAGGGGGAAACAGCTCCATTGCAAGGGCAATTAGCTATTATTGCAAGATCAGACGATAGGGAAATAGAGCAATTATTCGAGCCTCTTGATGTGCGCAAAAAAACGATCTACCTTGGACTGGATCCAAGAAATCACCCTAAAAGGAACTATTTAACACATTGTCCATTATTAAAAATAGACCCATTCCCCCTGTCAAAAGAGCTCGAAAATAATTGGATGTCATTTACAGTCTTACTTGTTACAAGCCAGTCTACAGCCAGGTGGATAAAATCTAAAAACCTGCCCCTTAATCACTTAAAGATTATTTGTGTAGGTCCTTATACGGCGAGTGTATTTAAAGATATGGATATATACCCGTATATTGCCAGAGAGCATCAGGCCGAGGGGATTATTGCTTTATTACCGTTATTTCGAAAAGAAAAGATCCTCTATTTACATTCTTTAAAGGCGAGAGATAATATTAAAAATTACCTTTTGAGAGAAAGGTTCGACTTTTGTGCTTTGCCCATATATAGTAGTTCGAGCCTTCACTTAAAAAAGCCTTTTGCGATTGAGGAGTTTGATGAATTTTTTTTTACAAGCCCATCAACAGTACAGGCTTTTATAAAGGTATTTAAAAAGTTACCTAAGGGTAAGATTTTAAGAGCTCTTGGACCTATAACAAAGGAAGTATTACTATGTCATACCAACTCCCTAATTTAACATATTCGTATGAATCTTTAGAACCAGTCATTAGTGTTGAGATTATGCGGTTACACCATACAAAACATCACCAAGCCTATGTTAATGGTCTTAATATAGCCTTAGAAAGTTATAAGAAAGCCGAAGAAAAAAATGATTTACAGGCGATGATTGCTTTAGAGCCGGCTATTCGTTTTAACGGTGGAGGGCATGTTAACCATTCTCTTTTCTGGACTAATTTGGCGCCTCGAGATGTTGGGGGCGGAGTTGAACCAACAGGTGATCTCCTCCAACATTTAGAAGAGCAGTATGGCTTCTTTGATAATTTCGTAGACCTTTTTAATACGGCGGCTCTTGCTATTCAAGGTTCAGGCTGGGTGTTTCTTGGCTTTAATAAAGTAACTGGAAAGCTCGTTATTGCTACAACAGCTAATCAGGATCCATTGAGCACACAGGGATTAATACCTCTTTTAGCTGTCGATGTTTGGGAACACGCTTATTACCTTCAGTATAAAAATGTACGTGCAGAATATGTAAAAGCTATTTGGGGTGTTATTAATTGGGCAACCGTGATTACTCGTTATAACACAGCACGAGCTACTTGTGTATCATGCAACTGTAAATAGGGAGAGAACTATGGGGCTT
Source organism: Parachlamydiales bacterium (assembly GCA_009885615.1). Lineage (GTDB taxonomy): Bacteria > Chlamydiota > Chlamydiia > Chlamydiales > VFKH01 > VFKH01. Next base: position 45,346 of record VFKH01000042.1, on the reverse strand, counting down.
TTTTCTCGTGCTAAACCAAAAATTAAGGTGCAGACCACTAAAAAAGATAGTTTTAGCGGCTGGCTTAAATGTACACATTGCCACGAGCTTGTGCATGCTAAGGAGTTGGAAAATAATCTTAACTGCTGCCCTAAATGTAATTTTCACTACAGATTGGCCGCAATTGATCGAATTAAGAGCCTTATAGATGAGGACACCTTTAAAGAGCTTTTTACGGATATTAAGCCGCAGGATAGACTCGGTTTTGTAGATAGTGAGGCCTACACAAAGAGATTACAAGATGCTCAAGAAAAGACCAGTCGTGATGATGCGATAATTGTAGGCACGGGGCTTTTAAAAGGCCGGATTGTCACCTTAGGAGTGATGGATTTTAATTTTATGGGCGGCTCAATGGGCGTTGTTGTAGGTGAGCGTATTACACGGCTTATAGAACATGCAATTAGAGAGCGCCTCCCTGTTATTATCGTAAGTTCTTCTGGCGGAGCACGTATGCAAGAATCGGTTTTGTCGCTTATGCAGATGGCCAAGACATCAGCTGCGCTTGCAAAGCTTGGATGTGCAGGGCTTCCCTATATTTCTGTCTTAACAAACCCTACAACAGGTGGCGTAACGGCCTCATTTGCCTCTCTAGGGGATGTGATTCTAGCTGAGCCAGATGCCTTAATTTGCTTTGCAGGACCACGTGTTATTGAACAGACAACAGGGATGAAATTGCCAGTGGGTGCTCAACGTAGTGAATTTTTACTAGAGCACGGGATGATAGATTCTATTGTTCTAAGGCACGCATTAAAAGAGAGGATTGCTTCGGTAATTGAGTATCTCATGAATAACGAAAGCTCTTTAGAAGGAGCTGCCCTATGAATAATGTTGTAATTGGTTTGATGTTAGAACAGGGAGCTTTGGCTCCCTGTTATGCATCTGTTGGAGCTGCGGGATTGGACTTAAGAGCTCATTTAAAAGAAAATATACTCCTGCTTCCAGGTGAGAGTACTCTTGTGCCCACAGGCATTAAATTAGAGGTGCCCCCAGGTTTTGAAGTGCAAATTAGACCTCGTAGTGGACTTGCCTTAAAAGACCAGATTACTGTACTCAATACCCCAGGGACAATTGATGCAGATTATCGAGGTGAGATCAAAGTAATCCTAATTAATCATGGTAAAAAGCCTTTTATTATTGAACCACAGATGCGCATTGCACAGATGATAGTAGCACCTTGTTACCAGGCAGAATTTATAATAAAAGAAAATCTTAGTACATCTCTACGAGGTGCGAATGGCTTTGGTCACTCAGGACTAGATTAAGAAGTTATGATAAAAGAATATCTTGATCCCCGTTATATTTTTTTCTTAGAAACGGCCACAAAAGAAGAGACCATTGCTAAAATGGTGGATGCTCTTGATCCATTATTAGATGAAAAAGGAAAAGAGATTTTTTTAAAGTCTGTGATGGACCGTGAAGAGCTTGTTTCCACAGGCCTGGGTATGGGGGTCGCTGTTCCTCATGCAAAAGTATCCATTCTTTCAGATTTTTTTATTGCTATAGCTGTTTTAAAAAAAGGCGTTGATTGGGGCGCTCTAGATAAAGCTGCTGTAAGGCTTGTGGTAATGATTGGAGGACCAGCTAATAGGCCGGGTGATTACTTGCAAATTTTGTCCCGAATTACCCTAACTCTAAAAGCGGAAGAGCTTCGAAAAAAAATCTTACAGCTTACTGATGCTCAAGAGATAATAGATTTATTGGCAAAGGGGATTTGATGGATCTTGAAATAAAGGATGTTGCAGAGCTTCTAAGTGTTTCGGAAGCAACAATTCGTCATTGGATTATAGAAGGGCAGCTTCCCTCCTATCGTTTAAATAGGGACTACCGTTTTTCTAGAGTAGAGATTGAAGACTGGGTCATAAGCCATCATGTTGAACAGCTGCGCACTAATGGCAAGCAAAGGGTCCTTGAAGAATCTGTAAGGGGCATTCAGCAATTCAGCCTCTATCGAGCTATTCATCATGGGGGTGTTTACAGCTCTATTAGAGGATCTTCTAAAAAAGAGATTATTCAAGAAGCAACTAAAGCCCTGGAGCCTCTTCTAAAATCGGATAGGGATGTTATAGCAGATCTTCTTTTTGATAGAGAAAGAATGATGTCCACCTCACTTGGTCGGGGTTTTGCCATACCGCATACACGTGATTACATCTTGAAGGGAACAACGGATGTAGTAGCTGTTGTTTTCCCTGAAAAGCCTCTTGAGTGGGATTCTTTGGATGGAGAGAAAGTGCACACCCTTTTTTTCCTCTTCGCATCTAATGACAAAAATCATCTTCACCTACTTGCAAAAATTGCCCATCTCTGTACACAGCCAGGCCTTCCTTTACAGATGGCACAAAAGCCTTCAAGAGAAGGTCTACTTGAACTTATTAAGGTAGCAGAGGAACAAATGCATCATTCAATTAAAAATTTGTAATTTGATCTGACTTTAAAGTATAGCTGCATAGAAAGCGCGGTGTAGATCCTGTTCAATCTCAAAGCGTTTTTCTAGGAGCTCTTTGGGGCTTAGGATGTCCGAAAAAAGATAGCGACTGGTCTTTTGCATTTCCGTGTAAAGAGACTCCCCAAGAGATCTTTCTAAGAGCTCTCTAGGAGGAGGGCATAAGGAAATACTACCCTGGTGAAGTAGCCCTGTCTTAGTGCGTCTTTGGGCCGCACCAACGAGCTTGCCGCCTTCTACTAGGATGTCATATTTAGTCGCTTTGGCCATACAAAAGCGTGATAAGCTAGACGTCTCTTCTTTAAAAAAAGAATAGGAGGGTATATACCTTCTAAGGGCAGTTGCAACAATCCCATTTACAAATAAGTAGTTATCTTCTGTATTAAGAGAGAAATAAGGGCTAGAATAGGGCATTAAAAAGGAAAAAGCTAAGTCCGAGAGGTGAAAGATAAGTCCGCCGCCCGTCGGCCTTTTAGCTAAAGAGAGATCCCCTAATTTTCCCATGTGCAAAAAATCTTCAGGTTTTACAAGACAGCCGTAAGAAAGAGTTGGTTGGGGCCAAGTGTAAAGATGTAAAAGGGTATCAGCACTGCCTATAAGGCGTGCATCTTTTTCCATAATATCTTGGGAGCAGAGAGAGTCTCTTGTCTCGATAAGTTTAAGCATGGCATAATAATAACAGGTTTTCCAGTTGCGTCATATCATCCATCTGATTACGCTACAAAATAAGTATCTCCTTAAGGAAGTAAGTTATGTTTGATAAGTTTACCAATCGTGCAAAACAGGTCATTAAGCTTGCTAAAAAAGAAGCTCAGAGGCTGAATCATAATTACTTAGGTACAGAGCATGTGCTCTTGGGCCTTTTGAAGCTTGGGCAGGGAGTAGCGGTTAACGTTCTTCGTAATCTGGCTATTGATTATGAGATTGTAAAGGCAGAAGTCGAGAGACTTGTTGGCTTCGGCCCGGAACTACAAGTGTTCGAAGATCCTAGCCTGACAGGAAGGGTAAAGATAGTTTTTGAGCAATCAAATGAAGAGGCAGCTGCCTTAGGTCACAATTATATAGGTACAGAACATCTTTTATTAGGGCTTCTACGTCAATCTGATGGTGTTGCTGTCCAAGTCCTAGAGAATCTAAGCGTTAATTTAAAAGAAATTCGTAAAGAAGTCTTGAAAGAATTGGAGGGCTTTAATTTACAACTTCCTCCTCTTGGGGGGCCAGTACTACCTCCCGGCTCATTATCAGGGGCCAGCTTCAAGGGTCCTAGCCATGAAAAAACGGGCCATCATGCTGAAAAGACACCCGCTCTTAAAACTTATGGATATGATCTAACAGAACTTGCTCGCGAAGGCAAAATGGATCCTGTAATTGGGCGTAAAGCAGAGGTTGAACGCCTTATCTTAATCCTTTGCCGACGCCGAAAAAATAATCCGGTGCTCATAGGTGAAGCAGGTGTTGGGAAAACAGCTATCGTAGAGGGACTTGCACAGTCTATTATAAAGGGTGAAGTACCAGAAAGTTTGCGTAAGAAAAAGCTGATAGCCCTTGACTTAGCACTGATGATCGCAGGAACAAAATACCGAGGGCAATTTGAAGAGCGTATCAAGGCAGTCATGGATGAAGTAAAAAAACATGGTAATATTATTCTCTTTATCGATGAGATGCATACAATTGTCGGTGCGGGTGCTGCAGAAGGGGCTATCGATGCCTCTAATATTCTAAAACCAGCACTTTCTCGTGGAGAGATTCAATGTATTGGAGCTACAACAATTAGTGAATATAGAAAGCATATTGAAAAAGATACTGCATTAGAGAGACGTTTCCAGAAAATTGTTATAAACCCTCCTTCAACTGAGGATACAATAGAGATTTTAAAGGGGATTAAAGGCAAGTATGAGGAGCACCATAAGGTTACTTATAGTGATGTAGCTATTATAGCTGCGGCTCAATTATCCGATCGCTATATACATGGTAGATTTCTTCCTGATAAAGCCATCGACTTACTCGATGAAGCAGGTGCTAAAATACGTATTGGCATGATGAACGGCCCCTCAATAATTCCTAAATTAGAAGAAGAAATAGAAGAGGCACGTCTTTTTAAAGAGGAAGCTATAGCAAGACAAGAGTATGAAAAAGCGGCAAAATTACGGGATTCTGAAAAGATTTTACGGGAAAGATTGCAGCAGATTCGTACCGAATGGGAAGCTAACAAGGAAGAGCACCAAATAATTGTAGATGATGAGGATGTGGCTAATGTAATTGCTAAACAAACAGGTATTCCTATCAGCCGTCTTACCGAAGAAGAAACAGCTAAGGTATTAAAGATAGAAGAGACGCTACAGCGTGTAATTATTGGGCAGGATGAAGCTGTATCTATTGTGTGTAAGGCCATTCGCAGAAGTCGTGCAGATATTAAAGATCCAAATCGCCCCATAGGAGCTTTCCTCTTTTTAGGACCTACAGGTGTTGGCAAAACACTTCTTGCTCGGCAGCTAGCTATTAATATGTTTGGTGGAGAAGATGCGCTCATCCAAGTAGACATGTCTGAATATATGGAAAAATTTGCTGTTAGCCGTATGACAGGCTCGCCTCCTGGTTACGTAGGGCATGAAGAGGGGGGTCAGCTAACAGAACAGGTGCGTCAAAGACCCTACAGTGTTGTTTTATTTGATGAGATTGAGAAGGGACATCCTGATATCATGGATCTCCTTTTACAGATTTTAGAAGAGGGGCGTTTAACAGACTCTTTTGGACGCAAAGTGGATTTTCGCAATACAATTGTCATCATGACCTCTAATTTAGGAGCAGACTTAATTAAGAAGTCGGGCGAAGTGGGCTTTGGTGCTAAGCAAACGGCCCTTATAACAGATCACGAGAGGCTTAAAGAAAAAATTGAAGGGGCTGTAAAAAAACATTTTAAACCGGAGTTCATTAATAGAATTGATGGGATGATTATTTTTAAGCCTCTCGATAAGAAAAATCTAGAGAATGTTGTTCTTTTAGAGATCAAGAAGTTGCAAGATCGCTTGGCTAAAAAGAAAATTTTCATCGAGTTTACCCCTGAGGCCATCAATATTTTAGCCGAAAAAGGCTTCCAGCCGGAAATGGGAGCTAGACCCATGCGCCGTGTGATTGAGCAGTATGTAGAGGATCCTCTTGCAGAGGCTATATTGCAAAGGCCTCTGCCTGGTAAAGAGCGCCACTTTATGGGCTTTCCTGGTGTAGATAAGATTCTTTTACAAGAGGAGGGGGAGCTGCAAGAACAAAAAACAGAAAGTTTAGTACCAGTGAGCCCTATATAATGGGAGTCCTATTAGAAAAAAGTCTCGTTTAGAAGGTCTTAAAAGAATCCTATTTTCGTGATTAAATATTTTTTTGAAATTTGCAAGGGGCCTTTAGGGGATTCCTTGAAAAGAACCTTCAGATCTGTTAAGCTATCAAGGGAATAAATTTAAAACTCAGGTTTCCATGTTACATTTTTTACGTTTACACCAACGTAGCCTTCTTCTTTTCCTTACAGTCGTCATCATCACGAGCTTTGTTTTCTTTGGCACTTATGGGGCTTTTATGAAACCTCCTCAAAAAGGAGACCTCCAAGTTTATAAAAAAACAGATGGAAAAGAAATTTCACATGAACAGATGGAACGTTTTAAGAAATTTCTGGCTTCTGATAGCGAAGTAATACCTTCTAATAGTGCCTTTCCAAACTATCTGAACACGGGATTTTTACATAAAGAGATTATTACAACACAAGCAATTATTGAGATTGCACTTAAAGAATGGGAGAAGGTTGGTCCTGAGTTAGAGGATAAAATTAAAGTAGAAAAGCTCTGGAGCCCTTATAGCCACAGTGAAAGCGCGAGTGTAGGGGCTATGAATGTATGGAAAATATTTGCGCCAGCTATTCCTGAGGAGTTAGCTAAATTAAAAATTACAGAAGAAAGAACGGCTTTATTAAAAACTCATTTTTCTTTAATGAGCGCCGAAAGAGCTTTCCCAGAGGCCTATTTAACACAGATTCTCCTTTGGCAGCAAAGTAAACAAGCCGATCTTTCAGAAGAGGTTCAGCAACATAAAGGCTACCTCTCTCTTTTTGGTTATAAAGATGTAACTGATTGGATGGGCTTAAAGCTCTATGAGTCCACGATTAAATCCATTATAGAAGTGGCAGTAAGGGCCGAGTCCGAGGGTATTAAGGTCTCTGATGCAGAGGCGCGCAAATACCTACGAACAGCTAGTGAGGCCGGCCGGCAGAAGGCACAAGTATTGAAACTTGATTTTCTAGCACTCAAGTCACCGGAAAGTTTTTATGGTCAACAGTTACAAATTCTACATATGTCGGAAGAGGAGGCTATAGAAACATGCCGTCCACTTTTACTCGTGCAAAAGCTAATAGCAAGAGAGGCGCAAGAGCGCTCCTCAGAGGAGGCTATTGAAAAGGTAAAACAGGAGATTGCTTCGGTAGATTTGTATGAAATGGATGCGGCCTGGCACTTTCAGAAAGCGGAGGAGCTCTACCTTTTTGAAAGCTATCTAGAGAATATAAACAGGAAGTCCCCTGAGCTATTTGATCAAACATTTCAAGTAGAGATAAGAGAGGTGTCTGCTCAGGATATTGTTTTAAAAGATGTATGGTCTTTTCAGCTGAAGGAAGAGGGTTTTCGGAAATTAAGAGCGCGTTTTCCAGAGCTAGCAGTTGTGAAAACAGCTGAGGAGCGAGCGCAGATACTAGATAGCCTACAGCCTGTGCTTCGTGCAAATATAGATAACTATACAAAGGGACTTATTTTCAAAGAAAATCCAGTTATTATTGATAGCTTATTAGAAGATGCTACACCTCGTATTATTCATCTAACATTGCCTCTAAAAGGGGCTTTAAAAGAACCCCTTAAGGGGTTAAAAGAGAGCAGTCTTCTTTATAGCAAGTTAAAAGCGAATGAGAGTCTTAAAAAGATTTCCTTTAATGAAGAGACTTTTTACCGCATTATTCCTTTACAACAGGAAGAGTTACGGACCCTTTCTTTTATGGAGTCAAAAAAATATTTGCAACCCTCGTTGCCTAAGAAGTGTCTATCTTTAGTAGGCAATCTTATTCAAGAGGCAAAAAAAGCAGGCTTTACAAAACTTCCTCAAGAAAGTGAGGGGGATTTTGCCGCTCGTATGCGCTTTTTAAAGAATATACAAGAGCATAAAAACTCGCTAACTACGAAGAACCTCTTACAGAAAGAGAGGGAGTTTGTACAACCAAGAGATAGCTGGAGCCTAAAGAAAAGAACAATTACAGGTGCTGAGGCTGTAAAGCTTGGCTGTGGGATGAATAAGATTTCCTGGGTACAAGATCATCTTCTTTTTATGACAGTCGGAGAAGATAAGAAAGAAGAGATTTTGGAAAAGGCTCGGAATATTGTTCAGGAAAAAAATAAACAAGAAGCGGCGTTTAAGTTTTTTAAAGAGCTTAAAGCTTTGGGTAAAGAAAGAACATGAAGACCTTTACAGAAACAGAAGAGTGGTTTGAGATAGAGGGGGGTATTGCTACAGTAGGGGTGAGTCGAAAGCTTCAGAGAGAAATTGGTGAAGTTGTATATATTCAAATACCCCCTGTAGGGACATATATTTTTAAGGAACAGGAATCCGTTATTTTAGAATCAACAAAAGCTGCTTTAGATACTTATGCACCTCTTTCTGGAAGAATTATTACTATTAATAAAAAGGTTCTAGAAGACCCAAGTATTGTGAATCAAGATCCTGAAAATGAGGGATGGCTCTATAAGATAGAAATATGTAATGAAAAAAAGTCTTAATTTTGTTCTATTTGCCTTTGTTTTTGCTTTTATTTTTGCTATAGGAGCCTATTTAACAGCTCCATATTGGTTGCCGTGGACTTTAAAGACATATTTTCATCAGCAAGGGATTGAGCTTTCCTTTACAGAGGCTAAATGGACCGGAAATACAGTTACTTTTCATGATGTATTATTAGAAAATTTTCATAACTCCTATCAAGTAAGCTTAAGTGCTCCTGAGGTGGATGTTGCCTTTTCTTTTGAACCCTCTTTAAAAATTAAACTGGCTTTAGAAAAACCTTTTTTAACGCTTGCAAAAAGTGAGGCCCCTCTAAAGGGCGCTTTAGGAGAGGCTAATAGTACAGCTCCATTTGGGTTTTTTAGCCCTGAAGTATCTGTGAGTTTACATGAGGGGGTTCTTGTCTTAGATGAGAGTGCTCCCAAAGTATGGCGAAGGGATTTAAATGGGGAAATAAGCTTTAAAAATGGGCGAATAAGCGGAACTGTAGATGTTACTTCTAAAGAGGGTGGTCTTTTACAACTTATTGTTGCAAAAGAGGATGAAAATTTTAAAACTACGCTGCGGTCGAGCAAATTTTTAATAGTAGAGCTTTCAAAGATTGCGGAGTTTTTTTCACAGCCTTTTGATTTTAAAATGGATGTTAAATCCGGTTTTATTACAGGTATTTTAACAATACTAGAGAGTCCTAATAGTGCTTTAATAACAAGCGGCAGGATGGTTGTAGAAGACTTTTCTTTTTTATATAATCAAGTGCAGACAGAGATCCCTAAAGTAAGATTAAACATAGAACCACTTGCCTATGTACATATAGAAAAAGAGGCCTCTTTTTGGAAGAAAATACTTTCCAATACTTATTTAGAAGCTCAAATTATACTCCCTGCAAATATTGCACGTTTTAGAGAGAATGAACCCTATTGGATGGCGCGCAATTTAACAGGCAAAGTTTCCCTTAATGGAGCGCATGATTTAGGACTTACCGGGGCTTTTAAAGGGCAGTTTTTTTTTCAAGAAGAATTGGCTACCGATCTGCAATTACAGTTTTCCTATCCATTTAAAGAAGATAAGGCAATAACCCTTCACGCATCTATTGGACAAGAAGGTGCGGATAAAGCTTTTGTACAAGCCCTTATGGACCCACAAAAAACAGAACTTAATCTAATCAATGTAGGAAGTCGGGAGCTTGAAATAGCACGTGATTTTTTAACGGAGCGCGCCCCTCTTTGGAAAGAAGCTCAGGTAGATGGGGGATTTTTAAACGCGCATATAATCATTAAGGATAAAGGAGCTCTGGAGCAGCAAATTCTTATAGAATCTATTAGTGCCAGAAACTTAGCTTTTAAGGTTCCTGTAGTTTCTTTGGAAGGTAAAGTGGCCTCTTTAAAGGGCAAGGGTGAGATTATTCTTCATCGTAGGAACAAGTCCCTTTGGATAGAAAATGCGGTTGTTTCTTTGCAAGATGGCGATTTCTACTGGGATAAAAAAAAGGAACCTTCCAATATACTTAAAAAATTAAGTCATATTAATGGGGCTTTTCTTATTCAAGAAGGAAAAATAAAAGAAGCAACGTTGCAGGGTAGTTTAGCGGATATTGAGGGTTCTCTAGTCGTTTATACTGGATCAGATAAAGCTCTAGATTTCAAAGCTAAGGGGCCTTTAAAGCAGCTACATGATCTTATGGGAAACCATTCAATGCTCGCATCTTTGGGGAGCTTAAAGGGGGATTCCTTTGCGGTAAAGGGATCTGTTTTGAAGGTAGACATGGGTCTTAATATCCTATCGGAGCTTGTCTTAAAGAGCCCGGAAGGGATAGAAAGTAATTTATCTATACAGCTTTATTTAAAACGCCTTCTAAGCAGTAGTTTAATAGAGGGTGCTACTCTTTGGGAAAGATGGGGGGTCTCTCTTCAATCGAGCAATGATCTACAAGCAGCTTTTTCTAAAGTAGTGTATTTTAATTGGCTTAAAGATGATCTGGGCTCTTATTACTTAAGCCTTTACAAGGCTAGTCTTTCATTGGATAAGCTACAACTTGGCCGTTATTTATCCTCGCGAGCCATTGAAAGAGGGGTAATATCTGCAATCATAGGACTAGAGCCGTTAAGAAAAAACTCCGTTTGGGATATGGGTCTCTCTGTTGAGGAAATGCATGTCACTGATCTCTCTTATAAAAAAGAGCATTTTTCTATCTATATCCCTGATAGTCAGGGCAATTTCACTGCTCATATAAGTGAGCAAAAAAACCTTCTTTATATTGACAAGGCCTCCTTTAAAAGCCGAGGTGCTAGCTTCCAGTACCCAGAACTTCCTTTGAATAAGATAGATGCTCAGATCGAGGTCTCTCAAGGTCTTGTAGATCTTTTTCAACTGGAAGCAAATCTTGGGGAACTTAATGCAGATTTTAATTTTTATGGCTTAAAAAGCCCTGCTACTTTTTCTATAAAGGGTAACTCAGAAGCTCTTTTAAAATTCTTAGATCCTACGATCCCTTTTATGGGAGAAATCTCTTATATAGGGAAACTGATTCCTACGGTAAAGGGCTTAAAACTAGAGAGCTTGTTAACTTCAGCACAGCAAGTACTCACTATAAAAGCAGATTTGCCAAGAGTCCCTTTGGAAAAAGCATATAAAGAGGTGCCTTTATGGTCTCTTTTAGGCAATTCCTTTTATGAGCTTCCGGGAGCTACACATAAGCTTTTCTCTTACGCTTTTAAATTCCCTTTTCTTAAAGATAAAGAGGGCACCTATTTAGTTAGGCTAGGGACTCTTTTTTTAGATAGTTCCGCATTCCATATTAAGAAGCCCTTAAGTATCTTCTTAAAAAAGTATCTAGATGTAGATATAGAGGGTATTATTCATACCAAAGTAAAGATCACGGACGCTATTTGGCAGGCCGGATTTTCTTTGAAGAAAGCCTCTTTTAAGAATGATCAGGGAACCTTTTTTGCAGAAGAAATAGGCGGATATGACCAAGATACCAAGATCTGGACAGGACTTTATTACTACACAAAGGAAAAAGGAGCTCTTATACAAGCAGGCTTTAAGGGCGCCACCTATCATAATATGCCTTTAAACCTCGATTTCATCGAAGGGCAGGGCCAGATAAAACTGAAAGGAAAAGTTCTTGAGCTAGTAGATATCAAGGCTATTTCGCAAGAGCTTTCTATAGAGGGGCGTGTTCTTATCGATTATACAGAAGCGCAAAGTTATGCGCTTGAAATTAAGAGCTCAGCTATTCAAGGAACAATTTCCAATGCGCAAAAATTCGGCTTGCAATTTACTGACTTAGATTTTTTGCATTACCCAAGCATGGGAAGAATTCAGAGTGGTCCAGGGGGCTTTTTTCTTAGAGGACAGGTTCCCTATAGTAATGAGAAAGCAGACATTCAATGGGCCTTAAAAGCTTCTTTAAAAGAAGGAATGCTAAAAGATAAGCATTTAACTTTACATAATATAAACACCCTTTTTTCTTATGAATCAGTCAATGAACGCTTACAATTTGATTTAAAAGAGGGCGATCTACAGGTATTTGAAGACCATTATATAATTACTGATCTAGTTTTTGATACAAGTTGGAAGGGGGGAGTTTCTGGATCGCTAGGTCTTAAAGCATCTTTACCCGGGGAATCGTTACTCTACTCTGAAATAAAAGGAACTATTTCTACAGCTAAGGGGCAGTATACGCTTTCTTTAGCACCTGATTGCTATTTTGGGGGCCTCTGTTTAATGGCGGATCAAATTATGCTAAATTCTGAAGGAACACTTATCTCCTGTAAGGGCCAAGCGGCCTGGCAAATGAATAATTTCTTTGATGATAGCGCGCGTCTTTTACAGATTTTTGGGCAAAAAAATGATTTTAGATCCTTTAAAGAATCTACACGCCTTAGTGGTGCTATCCGCATAGACGCCGATTATACATTAGAAAAAGCTTCGGTTCAGATAAATGGCAAGTCCTTTAAGATTAAGGGGAAAGAGGTGGACCCTCTAGCGCTTCATATTACTATGGATAAAGGCCAGTGGGCTCTTGATAAGGGACTGTATCGTGATTTAAGCCTGAAGGCGGCTGCTAGGATCGCAGAAGGGCGTATTATTATTGAGAATATTGTGGGCACAGGACCAGGCCTTAATTTTGAAGGCAATGGCCAATTTATTTTTGTAAATAAAATGCTAGAGCTCTCTTTAAAGCAGATGATGATAGATTTATCGAGTATAGATTATGCCAAAAAATGGCAGTTATTGACATCTATTTGGCAGCCACAGGGTCGTATTAATATTGTAGGAACTCTTGAAGCGAGTTTTATGCCTGAAAATACCCAGATGATATGGAAGGCCTCGGCTATTACAGAAGGCATTATTTTAAGAGGAAATCAGCTGCAGACCGAAGGGCCGCTCTCGCTTCATTATGATAAGAAAAAAGGTTTGAGGGTCGATGATGTAAAACTAACCATGAAAAGACTTGGGGGTTATCCCTATCAAGCAAGTTTCGGTATTAAAGGCGCACGATACGAGGAAGATTCAAGCAATTTAACCATTAACGATATAGCATTTGCTTTTCCAACTAATTATATTAGTGAAATTATTCTTTTGGGGGAGCAGCTTTTCCCAACTATCTTTGATGAGACAACAAGAACGCTTTTACATGATGTGCGTAGGGAGGGAGGCTTAAAGGGTAATATAGAACTAGATTTGGCCTCAGAACAACTCCGCATTAAAATTCGTCTGAGTAATGGCACCTATCAATATGCTGGAAGGAGTTTTGTCTTACAGGATGTTATCTTAGATTATGGAGAGAAAGGCTTTGAGCTTGGAGCCCGTTATCGCATACAAAAAGCACTTATGGATATGCGCCTTGTTTCTTTGGATAGCAAGGCTGGTACTGGTCAAGTACTTTTAAGTCTAGCCGGAGAACCTCAGTCGATGAATAATTTGGTAGTCTGTGAATGGGCTTATAAGAAAGAAAAGGGTATTATCTTACAAAAAGTACAAGGAGTTTTGCTGGGTATGCAGATTGCTTTAAATGGCGCTGCAAATCTGGAGATCCAGAATTTGGCTGGATCTATTCGAATGATGGATAGTACTCAGCTACAGCTTTTACTCCCAGAGGGCATTAAAAGCTTCCTACAAAAATGGCAGATTACTTCTGGGTATATGATTAAGGGGCAATGGTCTTTAAATAAAGGCTCCTTGGAGGACTTCCAATTTAAAGGTCAATTGCTTGGGCAGCAATGTACATTACTTGGTAATACTCTACAGCAAGCAAATGGGGATCTAAAAATGGATTTCCGTACAATTCAGCTACAGCAATTTCGCATAACAGATCCAGGAATGACTCTTGAGATCCCCTCTTTGACTCTTACATACCAAGAAAATTGGGATATCAAAATGGGACTTCTTAATATCACAAATTTACGTCCAGCTGATTTAAAACGCGAGACCCCTATTAATAAAAGTTTACGTAGCCTTCTAATTAAAAGAGCTTTTATACAAAATTTACAAGGGGATTTGTCTAATTTAAACAAGCTTACAGGAGGAGGAGAGATCACCTTTGATAAAGTCAAGAGCTCTTCGATAGGAAGTCAATTGATGTCTATCCCAGGTGAGATTTTAGGACGCTTAGGGCTAAACTTGAGTCTTCTTTCACCCTCATTTGGGACTATTGAATTTAAGATAAAAGACTCTAAGGTGATTTTAACAAAGATGCGGGATGTTTATAGTGATGGTAAAATGTCGCGCTTTTATTTACCTAAAGAACCTATTATTTCTTATGTTAATTTTGATGGAGTTATGAATATTACCCTGCGTATGAAACAATATAATCTCTTGCTTAAACTAGCAGAGGGTCTTTCTATTAACATACAGGGCAAGTGGGATGATCCGGAGTTTTCTCTGCAAAAGTCTGCTTAATCTTATTTTCCCACTTCGCTGCATAGCTTGTGAAGAATCACTCTCTACTGCTATGATTCTTTGTAAAGAATGCCTTTCCCACTTGGTTCTTTTGCAACCAAGCTCTCATTGCCCACGCTGTTTTGGCCCTAAAACATTCCATGAGTGCAAGAGGAACGGGCTTACGCGGCAAGCCTTTTGTTTTGAGTATTCCCCCATTATAGAAAAATTTAAAGTTCTTGAATTATCCAAGATTCTTGCCTCATACCTCCTTGTTCAGTTACAGCAATTACAATCACCTATTGATTTTATAACAACAGTGCCGGAGCATCCTTTAAGGAGGTTTACTGCTCCATTTTTACAAGATAATTTCTTTGCAGATCATCTGGCCACAGAGCTATCACTGCCCAGACGGGAATTTTTAAGAGCTGTGAGTGATGAGGAGTTTACACCTCGTAGCTCTTATGAGTTTACAGGTGAGCAGCTCTTAATAGTCGGATTTAGGCCAAAAAGTAATACGCGACGAGCAATTCAAGTACTAAAAAATCAAGGGCCTTGCAAGGTTTTAGGGCTATATATAACTAATTAAAAGTAGTTTAGCTTATAAGAACAAGGCCATTAAGAATAGCTCCTGACTTAACTGTTATTGTTTTGGCTATGATGTCACCTTTTACAGTAGCTGTGGCTGCAATCTCTAGATGCCCGGATATATGAACGTTACCTTCTAGACGGCCTTCAATAAGTGCACTTTCCAAATTTATATCTGCTTTAATATAGCCTGTAGGACCTATATGTAATCGTGCTCCTCCTATAAGCTCTCCGGTAAAAGAGCCATTAATACAGATGGAGCGTTCGAAGGTAAGGGTGCCTTCAATAAGAACGGATGCAGAGATGATTGTTTCAGGGTTCTCTTTGAGAGATTCTGGATAAATCATGGGAAGCTCGGTAGACAGAGAATCTTCTCCGCTTCGTTCTTTGTGAGTAAAGACACTTTCAAGCCCTGGTTTCATTGCGCGTTTAAACATATATCCTATTAAGATTCAATATTTTGACGAACCATGTTAATTTGACGACGAAGGAGTTCATCATCAGCTGCTTTTTTCTCTATGCTTTTACATGCATGGAGAAAAGTGGAGTGGGTGCGGCCATTAAAATAAGAGGCTAGCATCATAAGAGATTCTTTAATCATTTCTTTTGCTAAATACATAGCAACTTGGCGAGGAAGTACGATCTCTTTAGTTCGAGAACTGCCCTTAATATCGCTCATACGAACTTGAAAGACAGCTGCAACACTTTTAATAATATGGTCAACGCTAATATGTTCTTTAGGGGCTTGTTGAAGCATCTCTTTAAGACTTTTTTCCACGAGCTCTTCTGTGATGTCAAGGTTCATTAGACGGCATTGAGCACTGAGTTTATTTACAGCCCCCTCGAGTTGGCGCACGTTACTAAAAACATGTTCAGCAATAAAGAAAAGCACACGGCTTGGAATTTTAAGTCCCTTAGCCTCAGCCTTTGCTTGTAGAATAGCCACACGTGTTTCTAATTCAGGAATTCCTATATGGACAACTAAGCCCCATTCCATACGCGCAACAATACGTTCAGAGAGTTTTAGCTGGGCAGGAGGCTTATCACTGGTAATAACAATTTGTTTATTTTGATTGATCAAACTTTCAAAAGTATTACAAAGCTCTTCCTCAAAGTTAAGACGACTTTGGAGGAACTGGACGTCATCGATTAGAAAAAGGTCAGCTTCTCGGTAGCGGCGTTTCATCTGATCAACAGATTTATTACGTAACGAGTCAACCAAATCATTACAAAAGCCTTCAGTTGTGATGCTTTGTATTTTCATTTTTTTATGATGGCTCTGTACATAATGGCCAATAGCATGGAGCAGATGCGTTTTTCCAAGGCCTACGCCCCCATGGATAAAGAGAGGGTTATAGGAGCGCCCAGGACGGCTAGCAACACCCATGGCGGCCGACTTAGCAAATTGGTTGGAGGGACCTTCCACATAACTTTCAAAGCGATAGGAATGATTAAAGAGAGGTACAGCAAGGGTTTCGGTAGCTGTAAGGATGACATCCGAAGAGGTGGCTTCTTTTTTAGAGATGTTTAAGGCGATCCTAGGGCGAATGACAAATTCAATGGACGGATCACCAGGACCACGTACAGGAAGGAAAGAGCAGAGATCAGCACGATAGTTATCGAGGAGGTATTCTTTTACGAAGATATTTGGAACGGCTAGGGTTACTTGTTCATCGCTGTAGTTTAAAACTTCTATAGGCACAAGCCAGTTTTCATAAGCTGTAGCAGAGCAATGTTGTTTGGCAAAATCAAGAAATTGTAACCAACAGTCTGCATTCACCAAAGTTGTCATAAAAGTTTTCCTAAAAGAGTTGAAGCCATACCCTCTCCCCGAAGTTATCAACAGAGTTTTCCCCACTGGATAAATAGAGGCTTTTCTATTGAATACTCTACAACCAAGGGCTCTTAGCACGCAAGCGAAAATCTTTTAGGAAGAAGTTATGAACAATATAAAAAGAGGCTTAGATCAAAGAGAAAAAGGAGGGAGAATCTTATTTAAAAAAAATAAGTTTCCACAAAGATCTAGGAGGATTTAAGCAGTAGGGACAATGTTCTGGCATCTGTGGTATTGATTCATCATGCCTGCGAGTATGCCATCAAAAAATAATTCATAACTACTAAGTATTTAGATGTGGAGGATTAAGAGGGCCTGTTTTAATAGGCTGTTTTAGGGCTTTAAATTCTCTATCTTTGTGAATCATGAATGTGAAATTTTAGCCTAGGTGGTTAGGCAGGGCAATAGTGATTATAGGAAACCTCTTCTAAAACTGTTAGAAAGCTTATTCAGAAAATCATTTGGAGGCAAGAGAGGTGTTTTTTTGAACTATTCGGAAATCTTAGGGAGCAGGGGTTTTTTCTGATCACCAAATAAGCATATATTAATTATATAAAATATTTTATATCGAAAAAGAGGTTTTGCTAAAAGTACAATCAATCTTTTCAAAGATGAGTAAAGAGCCCCCTTCTATAACTAAAATTCAAGTGGATCATCGAGTTATAGAAGGCTCTATTTTCAAAGATAACAGTCGCTACTAAGGTAGGACAGACGACCAAAGGGCTCTTTAGAACGAATCACACGGATGTCATTGAGAGGCGCGAAAGTGCCTGATAGAGTGCATTTTACGCGCATTTTTTCAAGATCCAGAAAGAGACCTATGTCCCCTGGGAGAGGATGTGCTTGTAGGTTTCCAAGGGATTTTTTAATACTCTTGGTCCACTCAAGGCGTTTATCACCCGACTGCGAAGGAAGATCACAGAGAACCCAGGCAAAAGGACGGACATCATTTTGTAAATTAGAGAAATCAAAAGCCGCTATTTGGGCGTAGAGTTCCTGGGCCTGTAGCTGTTTAAAAGACTGTACAAGAGCATCACAGTGTCCGAGTAATCTCCTTGTTTCATAGAGACTTAAAGGATTTGTTAAGTAGCCAATAGAAAAAAGAGAGTCACGCATTTTAAGATCTAAGCGAATAGCATACGCGTCATCTGCAGAGCCATTTAATTGGCCATAGTAGAGCGAGGCATTGTCGAAGAGCTCTATAGACTCTAGATCTTGAGAGTCAATGAATAAAGAGAGAGGAACTACTGTGCCTTTTTCTTGTTTAAATTGGGGTTTAAGTTGACCAACAAGGTTACGATAACTAATTTGATGCAAATAGTAAGAGATAACGTGAACAGATTCTTTTTGACGATTACATTTTAGGTTAAGGTCATAGATAGCCTTTACCTCCTCTTCGTCTTCTGCCGCATCACTTGTAACAATAACATAATCAATGCCGTCAATGAAGAGGCCTACATCATGGAAATGCTCTAGAAAGTGATGGCCCGGATTAATGACAATCCCACGTCCTTGAAAACGAAGGTAGACACCGGCACGAGTTTTTTCAAAATATTGAGGAAGTAGCTGGTAAGGGAAAGCTGAAGATCCATTTTTTTCAGGAGCAATAAGATCACCACCATTAAGAAGAACAAGACTTTGGTCTTTAAGCGGTATGGCCATAGAAGCTTTCGCTAGGTAATCTGTAATAAACTCTTTTTCTAAATCATCACCAAAAAGATCATGGGTAGCCGCAATCAGACGATGTGAGGGTTTGCCCGTTTTTTCATCACCTATATGACTATTATGACTATATTCTTCTTTCAGGCCTTTGAGCCAGGCATCGAGATCTTCTGTTGTTGTATGCGATTGTTCCATGATGCTCCCTTATAAGATACGTTCAGCTACGCGCATTTTAGCACTCCTGCTACGAGGATTCAAGGCAATCTCGATGTCTTCGGCAATGAGTGGTTTCTTAGTTATAATCTTTAATAGGCTTTTCTGCCTAAACTTCTGTTTAACAAGACGATCTTCAAGACTATGAAAAGATATAATAGCGATACGTCCCCCTTCTGCTAGCAGATCATCGGATTCTTCTAATAGCCTTTCCAAAACATCTAGTTCTTTATTGGTTGCAATTCTAAGTCCTTGAAATACACGTGTTAAAGGGTGTATTCCTGGTTTTCGAATACAAATCTTAAGAAGTACCTCTACCAAATCAAGTGTTGTGACAAAGCGTTTCTTTTTACGGGCTTCAACAACTGCTTTTGCGGCTTTACGCCAAGCGGGCTCTTCTCCCCATTCACGGAAAATAAAGGAAAGCTTATCTTCTGGATAACGATTAATAATCTCAGCGGCTGTTAAAGAATCTGAGGGATCCATACGCATATCAAGGGGGCCTAGCTTAGAAAAACTCATTCCTCTTATAGCTTGATCTAGCTGCATAGAAGAGACTCCTAAATCAGCGAAGATACCATCAAAATGAGGGCCCTGAGCTTTAATAATGGCCTTAATATGACAAAAGTTACTATGGAAGAGCTGTACCTTGGATCCAAAAGGAGCTAATTTTGCTTTAGCCAAAGCTAAAGCAAATGGATCTTGATCAAGACCTATAAAGCATTCAATTTCCGGGTGGGCTTCTAGAATGGCAAAGGCATGACCGGCAGCACCAAGTGTGAGGTCGGCATAGGTCTTGAGGCTAAGTCCTTCGAAGGCTTTAAGAACTTCTTTTAAGAGAACAGGTATATGCATGTTTCTAAGAATAAACGAAAATGCTATTTTTATTTTAGGGTAAGTTTATAAAAGAGAATATATGAGTGATGATAACAAGGCTGTTGGGCCTACACATATTTATAATATACCGCAAAGCGCATACCAGAATTATGCTAGAACAGAAGAAGCGCTGGCCGCAATACGTGATATGCAAGCTGGGCAGGGTCAAAGTGCTGCCCGCAGCTGTGCACTTATGGATGTGGCTGTTAAACTCTCGGCTTTTGATAGTCTCTTCGGCCTAGAGCCTCCCCTATTAAAAGGAGTAGATAGGCCACCTGGTTTTGTGGATCAACTCTCTCCTTTAAATATGAATGGCACAACCCTTTTTGGTGCAGTAAGTCATCTGGAGTCATTAAAGGCTTTAGTAATGAATGTTCCTGGCGAGAAAAGAGAAATAGATGCTATGGATAATTTCATGCAGGTTCTTATAAGAGATTTAGCGGACAAAAATAGCGTTTTAGCCAGGCGTGGTAGTTTACAGCAAGGATAGGTGGTCTTGATGGGAAGGTGGCAAGATATACTTGGATGGGATAATGCGCAGTTAAGAGAACTACGTTATATTGGATATATATACTTGAAGGAGGGTCAATATGAGACCGCTAGGCACCTTTATGAGGGGCTGGTTCTTCTAGATCCAAATAATGATTATGACTGGAGGACCCTGGGCGCTCTTTATTTATATATGAATCAATATCCTAAAGCTATTGAAGTCTTAAATAAGGCCTTAGAACTTAGCCCCACGAATCCAGGAGCACAGCTTAATTTAGCCAAAGCTTATATCTACCAAGGTGATAGAGTTAAAGGAATTCGCGATGCAAAAAAGTTAATAAGTTCTTTGAATAAAGAGGTGGCTCTGGATGCCGAGGCTTTAGTAATGGCTTATGAGGGTTAAATAGATGCAAAAACAGACCTTATGGGCCCTTATTTTTGCTATTATTTTCACAGTAGTTTTACTTTTAATCTATGTAAATCAGGCTGTTACATTGACGGAATTACGCTTAGAATTACCAAAAGAATCCAAGGAGCTAAAAGAGCTCCTCGAAGGAAATACCTCTTTACAATATGAAATAGAGAGATTAGAAAATCCAGCACGCCTTATGCAGCTCATGCATCAGCCAGAATTTTCACATCTCCAATACCCCTTAGCAAGCGAGGTTATAATTCTCTACAATGAACCAGACAACTAATCATGATAAAAAACGTTATATAATTATAGCCATTATTCTGATTCTACTTTTCAGTTTAGCTTTAAGCAATTATTGGTACATTCAAGTAGCTCAAAAAAGTATATGGAAAAAAAAAGCGGATAATCAGCAGCATAGAATTGTAGAAGAGGGTTTCCGCAGAGGCTCTTTTTATTCCAATACCGAAATTTTTCGGCATCATTCACAGGTGGAATGTCCTTTTGTAGTAGATGTACAAAAATATCATCTCTATATAGATCCTCTCATGATCCCAGAAGAGGCAAAGAAGGAGATGGCTCAAAATCTCCTAACGCTTACAAGTGGTAGGGGTATTGAGAAAAAGCAATTTATTAGAGCATTCTTCAGGCGGAGTCGTTCACGTAAGATTGCTTCGTTCTTAGACTATTCTGAGCGCGAATTAATTATTAACTGGTGGGATACTTTTGCTAAAAAACATCGCCTTGTACGTAATAGTCTTTTCTTTATTGCGGATTTTCAGAGGTCATATCCTTTTGGTCCTATGCTTGGACAAATTTTACATACCATCCGTTCAAATAAAGATGAGAAAACGCAGCAAGGAATTCCAACAGGTGGTTTAGAACTATATTTTAATAAATTTTTAGAAGGATGGTCTGGAAAAAAAATCCTAGTGCACTCTCCAAGGCATGTTCTAGAAATGGGTTCTATTATTGAGTATCCCCAAGATGGTGCTGATATTTACCTAACAATTAATCATCAGCTTCAAGCTTTGCTAGAAGATGAGATTGCTAAAGGAGTAGTAAAGGCCCAAGCAGTATCTGGTTGGGCTATTATGATGGATCCCTATACAGGAGAGATCCTTGCATGGGCTCAATATCCCTTTTTTGATCCACGTAAGTATGCGGAGTATTTTAATGATACAGCTCTTATAGAGAATACAAAAGTAAAAGCGATTACGGATGCTTATGAAGTGGGTTCTATGATGAAGCCTATCACCATTTCTATTGCACTTAAGGCAAATAAAGAGCTGAAGAAAAAAGGTGAGGAGCCTCTTTTTAATCCGCTTGAAAAGGTAGATGTCAGTGATGGCACTCTACCTGGACGGCGCAAGAAAATGACGGATGTGAGTATGCACCACTACTTGAATATGGCGATGAGTATTCAAAAGTCTTCAAATATATATATGGCAAAGCTGGCAGATCGATTGGTTAAAAGAATGGGTAATAGCTGGTATCGTGAGCAATTAACACAGTTTGGTTTTGGAATTAAAACAGGCATTGAGCTTCCTTCTGAGGTGGAGGGCCTTTTACCGCGTATTGGAAGATACCATCCAAATGGGGGGTTAGAGTGGTCGATTCCCACACCTTATTCTCTAGCTATTGGTCATAATATTCAGGCAACAACACTACAAATTCTGCGGGCATATGCCATCTTTGCTAATGGGGGGTATTTCGTAAATCCGACGCTTATTAAAAAAATCATAAAAAATAAATTTGACGGAAGTAGTGAAGTCCTTTACACCCTGAAGCCAAAGGTATCTAAGGAGCCTATTCTTGACAGTGAAATTATAAAAAATGTTATTGAATGCATGAAGTATACAACCAAAAAAGGGGGAAGTGCTTTTAGGGCAGACATCTGGGGATATACGGAAGCGGGTAAAACAGGAACTGCAGAAAAAATCATTAAAGGTGTTTATTCTAAAGATCATAACCTAAGTAGTTTTATAGGTTTTGCACCACTTACTAAGCCTCGGTTTGTTCTTATTGTATCTATCGATGAACCAGCACCTACGTACATTCCAGGTTTTGGAAAGAACAGTCGCGCCGGTCAGTGCGCGGCTCCTATTTTTCGTGAAATAGGCAAGAGGGCCCTGGCTATGATGGGAGAGACTCCAGACGATCCATGTGGATATCCTATCGGGGACCCCAGACATAATCCAATAACCGCGGATTGGTACCCGGAAACAGCCAAATTAATAGCTTTATATAACCAATATAATGGTAAATAAGAAGAGGCTGTGTAATATTATTTATATAAATATAATGTTAAATAAAAATAAGTAGGATAATCTTCTTTGTCTTAATGAGAAATTAGAAAATAATTGCCTTAGAAAGGATCCTTGGTGTATGCATGAAGTGCGATGAAACTTAAAGATCTCCTAAAAAATATTGAAGGCTGTGTTGTAAGGGGCTCGAAAGGGATTGAAATTACGGGACTCTCTTCGAACTCAAAGGTTGTGGTGCCAGGACATCTTTTTGTTGCAAAGAAAGGATTGCTAGATGACGGCAACAAATATATTTTAGAGGCATTATCGGCCGGCGCAGTGGCTATTTTAACAGATATATATAATCCTTTTGTAAAAGCCGTCCAGATTATCCATCCGGATATAAGAGCTGTAGAAGCGCAGTTAGCTTCACAGTACTATCAGCATCCAAGTAAACAGCTCTATGTAGTGGGTGTAACGGGAACAAATGGGAAGACTACTTCCAGTTTTATCTATAAACACCTTCTTGATAGTCTAAACAAGCCTTGTGGGTTAATCGGCACAATTGATTGGATTGTAAAAGATACCCATTATAAAGCAACGCATACAACACCCGATGTCATTACTTGCCAAAGGTTAATGAAAGAGATGATTATGCAGGGATGCACAGCGCTCTCAATGGAAGTTGCTTCCCATGCCCTTGATCAAAATAGAGTTGGATCTATTGATTTTGATGTGGCTGTCTTTACAAATTTAACACAAGACCACCTAGATTATCATAAGGATATGGATTCTTATGCAAAAGCTAAAGCACAGTTATTTAAAGGGCTTTCCAAAGAGAGTCTAGCAATTGTTAATATCGATGATCCAGGGTATAAGATCATGCTGAAAGATTGCCAGGCATTAGTAATGACGTATGGGATTGATCACAAGGCGGATGTCCGCGCATGTAATATAATGTGTTATCCGGATAAAACGACCTGCCAGATTTTTTATAAAGGAGATTTAAAGCCTTTTTCATGGGGTATGAGAGGTAGATATAATATTTATAATCTTCTGAGCGCTGTGGCACTTGGACTCTCTATAGGGGTAATGTTAGAAGAAATTTTACAAATTCTAGCGTGCTTTAAAGGTGTAAGGGGTAGATTAGAGGCCGTTGAGAATGCCTATGGTCTTAATGTTTTTATCGATTACGCCCATACCGAAGATGCTCTTAAGAATGTTTTAAAAACACTGGAAGAGGCTAAAAATGGGGGTAGGCTTATTGTCGTATTTGGTTGCGGTGGTAATCGCGATACAACTAAGAGATCTAAAATGGGCAAGGTAGCTGCAGAGATAGCTGATAAGGTATATATTACTTCTGACAATCCACGTAATGAGGATCCTGAAAGCATTATCAGTCAAATTTTAGCGGGTATTATAGATAAAAGTCATATATGTGTTGAAGTAGATAGAAGGCTGGCAATTATTGCGGCTATTAAAGAGGCTGGGCCTAAAGATATGGTTTTGATTGCAGGTAAAGGCCATGAGACATATCAAATCCTTAGTTACAAAACAGTTGAGTTTGATGATGCTCAGATAGCCAAAGAGTCTATAAATGAAAAATTTTTATAAGTTTGTTGGTCTGATAGTACTTTTAGTACTTACCTCTTGTGTTAGACAGCCTATTCTTAAAGTAGTGGTTGTGGAGCCAAGCAGTCCTTTGATTGTCATTGATGCAGGTCATGGGGGAAAAGATGATGGATGTTCAAACCCTATTGAAGAAATAGATGAAAAAATGCTGACATTGAGAGTTGCAAGTTATTTAGAATGCTATCTCGGGCGTTTAGGATATAGTGTTGCTATGACACGCAGCAATGACTTATTTGTTTCTCTAAAAGAAAGGGTTGCCCTTGCTAATGATATTAATGCTGATTTATTTGTAAGTGTTCACTTTAACGGATCAAAAAACGCTCAAGCCAAAGGCCTAGAGATTTTTTATTATGATGATAAAGAGAATCCTGAACGCCGCAACTACTCTAAAGAGTTAGCTGAAGATGTTTTACCCGCTATAATAGGTATCACAGGTCGCAAATCACGTGGTGTGAAGATGGATAATTTCTGTGTAATTCGTGAAACACGCATGCCAGCTATTTTAATAGAAGGAGGTTTTTTAACAAATCCTGAAGAGGCGGAAGTCGTTCAAAAGGAGGAGTATATAAAGAGCTTGGCATATGGCATTGCATCTGGTATAGATAAGTTTGTAAAAGAGAATCGTCCCCGATGCGAGTTGAACGCACGACCTGTTGCTTAGGAGGCAACCGCTCTATCCGCTGAGCTACGGGAACAAGAAAATAAATTATGACAAGGAGTGTAGTATGAAGCAAGCAGATATTGGTCTTATTGGATTAGCGGTCATGGGACAGAACCTTGTCCTTAATATGAATGATCATGGTTTTACAGTATCTGTCTTTAATCGTACGATTTCCAAAGTCGATGCTTTCTTGGAGAGTGCTGCTAAGGGGACCAAGATTATAGGCGTCCATTCTTTAAAAGAGCTTTTTACGACTTTAAAGAGACCACGTCGTGTGATGTTCTTGGTAAAAGCGGGACAAGCTGTCGATGAGTTAATAGCCGAATGCCTGCCTTTTTTGGAGAAAGGTGATATTATTATTGATGGGGGTAATAGCAATTTTGCTGATACCGACCGGCGTGCTCTAGACCTCAAAAAACAAGGTATTCTTTTCGTAGGTAGTGGTGTTTCTGGAGGTGAAGAGGGCGCAAGACATGGACCTTCTTTGATGCCAGGAGGAGATCAAGAAGCCTGGCCAGCCATTAAAGGCATTCTTCAAGCAATTGCAGCACAGGTAGATGGATATCCCTGCTGTGACTGGGTGGGTAATGGGGGAGCTGGACATTATGTAAAAATGGTCCACAATGGAATTGAATATGGGGATATGCAGCTTATTGCAGAGAGCTATTCTTTGATGAAAAAGGCATTGAATATGTCTAATGAAGAAATCGCTGCAACCTTTAAGGCATGGAATACAACAGAGCTAGATAGTTATCTTATTGAAATTACAAGTCATATTTTTAAATTCAAGGATAAAGATGGTAACTATTTAATTGATAACATCCTCGATGTTGCAGGCCAAAAGGGAACAGGCAAATGGACGGGTATTAATGCTCTCGACATAGGGATGCCAGTGACTCTTATTGCAGAAGCTGTTTTTGCTAGGTGCCTATCCTTCTTGAAGGATGAGCGTGTGAAGGCTGAGCGTGAGATGCCTCCAGCTGTAGTAGAGGCATTCCAGGGAGACAGGAAAGAGATGCTTGAAGCAATTCGTTTGGCACTCTATGCCTCTAAAATTATTAGCTATACCCAAGGGTATATGATGATGCGTCAGGCCGCTACGGACTACAAATGGGAGCTGAATTTTGGTGGTATTGCTTTGATGTGGAGGGGAGGATGTATCATTCGCAGCCGTTTTCTTGGTAAAATCAAAGAAGCTTTTGATAAGAACCCCTCTTTAGAGAATATTTTATTCGATAACTATTTCAAAGGTGAAGTGGAAAAATGCCAGGCAGGCTGGCGCAAGGCTATTACTTTTGCAGTGGAGCAAGCTATAGCCATACCTTGTATAAGTACAGCATTGGCCTTTTATGATGGACTACGCAGCGCTCGTCTGCCAGCTAATCTTATTCAAGCACAAAGAGACTTTTTTGGAGCACATACTTATGAGCGTCTTGACAAGCCGCGGGGTGAGTTTTTCCACACTAATTGGACGGGAACTGGAGGCAATATTAGTTCCTCTTCTTACAATGCTTAATAGGGAGATATGCCGATATTTTTATTTTTATAAAAATAAATTATTAGATACTTTTTTGGTAAAAAATTTTTAACCCTAGAAATAGCGGTTAGAAAGAAATTAAAAGTACAATATTGTGAATGCACCGGGAGGAGCTAGGTGCTGTAAATAGAGGCAATCAAAGCTTCGAGGAGGGAACCATAGTCGCTTTAGGCGACTAGATCAACACGGGCCCTTAATAGCTAAAGTAACCCCTTATTTAGCAAAGGGTAGAAAGTCCATAAGCTGAATCAATAAGAACTGGTATCCTTGGGGTATATAGTTGAGCAAAAAAGCTAGCACTGACTCCTTCATAATCACCACCAGTCTGGGGTTGGTAAAGTGAGCAAAGCTCAGCCTAAAAGAGGCTGGGATTAATGATGCTGTCTTTATTTCCGATAAGGGGTTTTATGCTGAGGGTAACGCCACAGAACTTGATGAATTGGGTCTTGGATATACCATAGCGATAAGGCGGAAGCCACACTCTAATCGATTATAAGCCCCTTCAAAAAAAGGTAAGAAAGGACTTTCACAGTACTTTAAATTTCAGGAACGATTTATTTTCTATACTGTAAAAAAATCGATGAAAAAAATTTTTTACACTTTTCTTGACGATCGCCTGAAGCTTGAAGCCGACCGCATCTATATGCAAAACGACCAAGCCTTAGAGGGCTGGATGTTTATAAACTACCTCGCCCTACTTTCCTGCTGGCGAATTTTAAAGCTTTTAGTCAAAAATGAGCTGCTAACAAAATTCTCAATCAAAGACTTGGTGATTCACGTATCTTACATAAAAAAGATCAGGATCAATGATTAGTGGACCTATCAGAAATCACGGATAAAACTAAAAGATTACTTAAGAAGCTTGGCTGCACTATTACGTAACTTCAAGCAGAGTTTGATCGATGAAAGTCCTCTGTCAACAGCGATCACATTTACTGTGACAAAAGCACTTTCATCAGGCAAGAGCCAAAAAATGGCAGGAGCTACGTCAGTTATTCAAAGGAGTGCTGTGGAGGATGTTTCAACAAACGAAGGGGATGCTCTTGGCCGAAAAATGAGCATTTAAAGGGATTTTTAATATGGAATTATAAAACTAACGCAAAGGAAAGAGATTGTTGAGAAGTAACACCTAATTCGCCTCAGCAAATCCTCAAAAAGATCTTTCCTTTGCGTTAGTTTTATAATTCCCTCAAGATATTTAAAATACCTTTTCAGTAGGAAAGAAATTCATTTTTTAGATTCGAATAAATAAATAACTAGACATCTTAATCCAAAAATGCTTTTTTTAAAAAAAGCTCTATTGATATTAGAGGCCCCTAAAAAAAATCCTGAAATGAAAGGCGTTTATATGGTATCAGCTAGCCCCTTGGGAGCGCCCTCGGGAGATAATTCCTTTGAAGGAGTCTCAAGTACGGACAAAACCCCTACAACCGCTAAAGTTGAGAGGGTTTTTGCCGAGATTTCTCTAAGTGACCCTCTTGCGTGTGGGGAATCAACGAGCGCTGAATCGAGTAATCTAACGGGGAGGGTGCGATTAGCTACCGCTGGCAGCGCTGATTCCTTAAGTAGAGAAGAGGATCTTCCTAGGATGCAAAAGTACTTAAGGGAGATAAATCGGCATTGGGAGCGGAAGGGGGTTGATGCCCCTGGAAGAGAGGAAAATATGGAGCGATGTCGATGCTTACAAAAGGAAATCGCTGGAGGTGGGAATAGAGGGGCTCTAAAGGAGCAGATATTTAGTTCTTATAAGGAGATTCTCCTAGAGCAATTATCCGATCAATTTATTAGTATGCAGGCGAAGTATACACACCTATATAGCAGGGAATTTCTCCCTATTTTAGAAGGGATCCTAGAAAAAGTGAGGGGCTTAGTTGATCAGGCGGGTATTGATAATATCTCAATAATTGAGGCCTATCAATCTAATTGGGGTAGGATGGATCAAATGCTTGGTTTATTGGATTGTTACATAGGGGAGGTGTTACCATCCCCACAGATTATGGAGATGTTAGACGGGTTCAAGAGGGAGCGTATTGACAATCCTATAGCCGACCTTCCAGAGCAAGCTTCAGAGACTCTGGGAGAGGCTCTAGATACATTAATCGAGACTATCCGTGCAGACTTTGTCGTTGTTCCACGGGGGGGTGAATTAGATCCTTAAGCAAGTAGTTAAATTGTAAATTTCTCTACAAAAATAGTGGTTGTAGAGAGATATTAATTTATTGAAAGTTAGGAATTTTAAAAAAATAAATAATTATAAAAGTTAATATAAAAAAATTTATTAAGAACAGGCAGTATCTTCAGGCCCTCTAGAATTTAACCTTGGATGCAAAAGTATATATATGTCGCAATTCCCCCGCCTCCCACCAGTCAGTACTCAGAATCAGTTGTCAGGCCAAATCCAGAAAAATAGTAGCTCCCTAGATGGAAAGATTAAAGATATAACAGCCCCTTTACTGAGCAGAGGATTGGCAAGAGAATATTTAGATGAGATACGGCTACGTTCCCGCAGCTTTCAATGGAGTGAGGGTAGTCTGGATACATTGATTAGGGATTTAAATACCCTAGAGAAAAAGATTGAAATTTTACCCCCGTCACAGGGGGAATCGGCTCTACAAAAAAATCCGGAAGAGGGAGCTAAGCTTACCGAAGAAATTGTAAAAAGATATCTAGATGCAATCTGGCTAAGCAATCTACCGCGACTCCCAAGGGGCAATTCACCATCCGTAGCTGAAGGTAGATGGGAAGTAGCTGAGGATTCAACATTACAAAATAGGTTAAAGTCTCTAATAACTAGCCTAAAATCGGGTATTACCAATCGAGCCAAGACCTCTATTGAGGAAGTTCGGCTTCTTGAGGTTGCATGTAATCTAGAGAGCTTACAGAGGGAAGTAGAGGAACAAAGCACCCCATCATTATTTAAAGAGCAAGGAAAACTTCATGAACTAAGATCGATCTTTCGGAATACCCCCCCCAAAGGTTCTGGAAATATTTTTTTGTTCCTACACGAATGCTTATTGAAATTAAAAATATTTTTTGCAACCATAATGAATGAGAGCAGCGATCTTAAGAAATATCAGGCTGAATTAAAGGAGATATCAGAAGAGTCTTCACCTAAAAATAAGGAAGAGCTTAGTAACGAGATAAGGGAGTTATCCACCCATATTCAAGAAGCCCTCTTAAGATGCTGTGATATACGGTTTTTAAAGAGCGAGCGAAGAGAGATAGCGACCCATTGGAATAGAAGCCCCAACTCTAGGGATAGAGACTCAAAGATTTCCTGGATAGAAGCTCTAAATAAGCAGATGGACTCTATTGAGGTGGCGGAGGGCTTGCCAAGTAACCTGAAGGGGCAGAATGAATTGAAGAGCTCGCCAAATGAATTGAAGAGGAAGATACATCAGGAGATCCAGGAAATTCTCCTAAGGCAATTAGAAGATCAACTACAAAAAATTAGAGGTACAGAAGAAAGCTCAGATAGCTCCTTCACTCAATTAGAGGGTATCATATCTAAGGTGGATGAATTACTTAAGGAGTCTAAGGACGATAATACCTCCAGAATAAAGGCTTTATCCCTCTTATTTGCAATGTGGGTACAGATAGTTGTGCAGCAGTTGAACTTCAAAAATAAAGTGCTGGATGCCAGTGCCTTACTTGAGGATTTACGATCTAATGCGCAGATGATTAAAAGTAATCCTCCAGCAGATCTTCTGAAAGAAGACTTAGAAGAGTTCCTTCAGGATCTAGATCGGCTAATAGTTCAGGTGTCAGATGAAATCGCAAGGCCATGAGATCTTGAATTTGGGGGGCGTGGCTGTAGAGATGCCACCTGTTCTACGCGTCTAGAAAAGGGGCTCTGTAAAATTTATCCAGTGGGTAAGCGCTCTTCTAATACTGCAGCACTTTTATGGATTATCCGAGGAGGCCTAGAGGTCATTTCAATATTGACAGACCACTGGTAAAGACCTGAAATAGATAAATCCTTACTGGCTATTCTTTTTAGGTCACCCTTTCATAGCCTGAGTTTAGGTGCATGCCAGGGTAATAGCCTCTTGCCGCCACCTTCTTCTGTCTAGGAACCTCAAAATATCTGGTGAAAAGGATTGATCGGCGATCCTTAGAGCCAGCACTTGATGATCGCCACTTCAAGTCTGAAGGGCGCTCAAATAGATTAAAAAAAGTAGGGCAGCGAGAGTCAAATTCCTATAGTAGTTTTTAAAAAAGCGATCCCTGCACAAAGATATCATGCCCGCAGACTACCCTCATCAGATCTAGGAAGAAAGATGCTGGATCGTGCTTTAAAAAAAGAGGAGATTCACTCGAAGTAATAGCTAAGTAGGGAGTGTTTAGCAATCTACCCTCACTAGAGGGCTTAAGAGGAAACGAGGAGAGAAACCTAAAATTCAGGTTAACAAGGTCAAATAATATTGACTAAGAGTCCATTTTTTGGGGAGCTTTATTTGTAAACCTTGACCATCCCTTAGGGATTATGCGAAAATAGCTGGCCATGACATACGATATAAAAAAAATTCGCAATTTCTCTATTATTGCGCACATTGATCACGGAAAATCAACCATTGCTGACCGCTTACTCGAAATTACCCATACCCTAGAAAAAAGACAAATGCAAGAGCAAGTTCTTGATGCTATGGATCTCGAGAGGGAGAGAGGTATTACGATTAAAGCTCATCCGGTAACAATGTATTATACCGGACGCGATGGTATTCGTTATCAAATTAATTTTATTGATACCCCTGGGCATGTCGATTTTTCTTATGAGGTGTCACGCTCACTCTCTGCTTGTGAAGGAGCTCTTTTGGTAGTGGATGCTGTTCAGGGTGTCCAAGCTCAGAGTATGGCTAATGTTTACTTGGCTTTGGAGCGTAATTTAGAAATTGTTCCAGTTATTAATAAAATTGATCTCCCGGCCGCAGATATCGAAGGTGTAAAGAAACAAATTGAGGATGTTATTGGCCTCGACACAAAGCACACCACTCACTGCTCTGCAAAGATGGGCATAGGTATTGAAGATATTTTAGAGAGTATCCTCCGTTTTGTTCCAGCTCCTAAAGAGCCTGAGGATAACATCCTACGAGCACTTGTTTTTGATTCTCACTATGATGTTTATCGCGGTATTATGATGTATGTACGCGTTATGAGTGGTAACTTAAAGAAAGGGGCCCCCATTAAATTAATGGCGACTAACTTGCAGTATGATGTTTTAGAGGTCGGCGTTTTCTGTCCGCATGCAAAACCAGTTGAGGAGCTGAGACCTGGAGAAGTTGGCTATGTAGTTGCGAATATTCGTAACACCCAGGAAGTTAAAATCGGGGATACAGTAACCTCCTCGAGATATCCTTGCAGTGAGCCTTTGCCAGGATTTAAGCTTATCAAGCCAGTTGTATTTGCGGGTATATATCCAGTTGACTCTAACGATTTCGAATCTCTTAAAGAGGGTCTTGCTAAATTAAAACTAAATGACTCAGCTCTTTATGTAGAGCAAGAAAGCAGCACCGCGTTAGGGTTCGGGTTTCGCTGTGGATTTCTGGGTCTTTTGCACTTAGAAATTGTCTTTGAGCGCCTTCAAAGAGAATTTGATCTAGATATTATTGCAACAGCTCCAAGTGTTATCTACCGCTTCCATTTAGGAGGTGGTGAAGTCATAGAAATAGATAATGCTGCTCATTATCCCGATCCAGCTAGTATCAATTTTATTGAAGAGCCGTGGGTTACCTGCCATATTATTATACCCCAAGAATATTTAGGTGCACTTATGGCACTCTCCATGGAAAAACGTGGTATTCTTGGCAAGACAGAAACCATGGATGCAACCCGTCTTATTCTTACTTACCGGTTCCCTCTAAATGAAATCGTTACCGATTTTAATGATAAGCTTAAGTCGGTTTCAAAGGGATATGGCTCTTTCGATTATGAGATCGATGGCTATACTAAAAGCGATATTGTCAAACTTGAGATCCGTGTGAATGAAGAGGTAATTGATGCTTTCTCCTGTCTTCTGCATCGTTCCAAGTCTGAATATAAGGGACGTGCTATTTGCGAGAAACTGATTGAAGTTATTCCTATGCAGCTCTTCAAGGTACCCGTACAAGCAGCTATCGGTGGTAAGATTATTGCCCGTGAAACTATTAAAGCCCAGGGCAAGAACGTGACTGCTAAATGTTATGGGGGTGATATTTCCCGTAAGCGCAAACTCTGGGAAAAACAAAAAGAGGGCAAAAAGCGCATGAAGGAAATCGGTAAGGTTAACATTCCTCAGAGTGCCTTTATGGATGTGCTTAAGGTTCAGGGAAGCTAACCATTTGCTAATACGAGTCTTGAAAATTAAATAGATAGAGGCTCACACCTGAAAAAAATCTCTATATAATGGAGCCCTTTAAGGGCCTTAGTGCATGAATCATGTCGCAGCTTATTCATAAGAGCAGAAAAATTCTTCGAATTTTTATAAAAAAATAGCTAGGGATAAGATCTGCTTGCTCAAGATATTATAAGTATATTCTCTTTTAAGAGAGAAGTGGATCAGTGTTCATAGACTTCTTCGCGAGTACGACTTGCGAATTGTCGTCCCAGAGAGCGAGCTGCAACCATCCAGAAGAGAATGACTATGATCATGATGATGGCAACAAAGGGGGCTATGGCATCGATTGTTCCAAAAATCAGGAGGAGGCCTTGCTGAATAAAGGCCCCTCCTGATTTACCAAAACGGCTTCCAACAATTTCGATAGCAGCTTTTCCTTTGACTTTGTATTCATCATCAAGAGGGATATAGGCCATTTCTTTAGTCGGATCAAAGAGTGAGTATTTAGCTGACTTACTAATAATATTCTGTATGGAGCCAAAAATAACAGCCAACATAAGGGGGCTTGTACCAAAGAATAGGATAGAAGGCCCTATGGGGTCTCGAAAAAGAATAAAACTAAAAAAAGCAATACTTGTAATTAGAAGAACAATCGGTGTAAGCATGGCTGCTGTTGTCCAGCCAAAACGGCGAATAACATTACCACCTACAAAAAAGACCATTAGGAAGGATGCAATACCTGTCCAAGTAGAAAAATAACCCATAAAGCTTGCATAATCATTGGCATTAGCATACTGCAGCTTCACCTGGTTTTTCCAATTTACTTCTATTAAGTTTATAGAAAAGCCGTAGGCAATAACAAGGAGAGCTAAGCAGCCAATATACTTGGATTTTGCTAGAAAGAAAAAACTCTCTTTCAGGCTCATTTTGAGTTTGTCTTTAGTCGGAGGGCTAATTCTTTGATCATAAAGAAGAGGATCGGTCAAAATATAACGGTTAATAAGAAAGTAGCCAATTCCAATAAGTATACCAATTAATACGACACTCATACAGAGAAGCTGAATGGGTGCTGTATAGGCTTCAGCTTTACTTACTGAGAGGTCAATTTGGGAGGCATGTATGGTAAAAAGACCAGCAAATATAGGAGCAGTGTTCCCACCTAGGCCAAAGAGATTATAAAATCTTTTGGCTTCAGATACTTGTGTGATTTGATTGGCAAAACCCCAGAAAACAAGAGAGAGCATCACGCTTCCCCAGAGTTCAGCCATGGCATAGAAAAGAGCAAAAGTCCAATTACGATAGATGGCGACAAAACCTTTAAGACCGTCTGGAAGAAGACTTTGTAAGGTTTCAGCACTTAAATGGGGATGTAAAAAGTCCCTTAATGGATAGAGGACATAACCAAAAATTCCGAAGAAAAAGAGAAAAGGTATTAATGCTGCATAGAAAAGGGCTTTTTTTGAAAGTGTATTAGAAAGCTTTGCATAGATAAGCATAAAGAAAACAGCCATAGGTAAAACAACCCATAACTTTATAAAGGGAATTACTTCGGCACCAGATCCAGGAGCTGTTACCAGAAGGGTGTCTTTTGCATTGCGTAATATTGTGTAGTTAAAGGCAATAAGAAAAAAAATAGCGAGCATAGGAAGAACTTTTTTTAGTTCATGCCTGTGGATAGGCCATAAGAAAGAGCGCCATTTAGTAAAACGAGGTTTCATGAAGAAACCTTACGAAAAAAAGGAAACTTATAGAAGTCCAGGTAGGGATCAAAAGAGAGGGGGAGTACTACAGGGAACTTATAGAGAATATTCTCTTGAGTAAGTGTTAAAATAAGAGGTGTATCTGGGAGTAATTCTGGCATAAATAAAAAATGGATACCTATTCAAAAAGAATCCCCATTTTCACAATCATAGTGGAAATGGGGATATTATTGGCAAAGCCTAAAATATCTTTAGGCTTTTGTAAGTTCAGCTTCTTTGGCTGCATTAGCTTTTAAGAACTGCTTGTTTAGAGAACGTGCAGCAAAAAGCCATACAACGATAATAATCAGAAGTGAAATAGCGACATAAGGTGTAATTGCAGCTATAGAGCCGAATGCTACAAGAAGACCTTGCTGGATAAAGGAACCACCTGATTTACCCAGGCGCGCTCCGACAACGTCGACGGCCGCTTTACCTTTCACTTTAGAGTCTTGATCAAGAGGAATATAAGCCATCTCTTTTGTTGGATCAAAGAGAGAATATTTAGCTGACTTACTCAAGATGTTCTGAACCATACCAATTATCACTGCAAGAAGAAGAGGCGTTGTTCCAAGCATTGTGATGTAACCTTGAAGGTTATCACGGAAGAGAACAAAACCAAAAAAGCCCACACCTGTGATAAGGAGTACGATGGGTGTAATTTGTGCAGCTATTCCCCAGCCAAAACGGCGGATGACATTACCGCCCACAAAGAGCATCATAAAGATAGTAACAGCCCCTGTGATTGTAGAGAAAAGACCCATAAAGGCACTGTAGTCATTAGAATCAGGATATTGCAGTTTAAGCTGACTTTTCCAAGATACTTCGATTAAGTTAATAGCAACGCCATAGGCAATAACTAGAAGGGCTAGACAACCAATATATTTGGATTTAGCAAGGCATAGGAAACTGTCTTTAAGAGACATTTTCGGTTTCTCTTTCTTGGCTTTTTTAATCTCAGAAGGATCATAAAAGCGCGTATCTGTCATAACATATTTATGAATCCACCAGTAGGTAGCCATCAAAACAAAACCTGATATAACAACAAGAGTCATCAGATAGTTGATAGAAACACCCCATGCATCGATGCCTTCTGGCAGTCTACGTTTAATATTAGAAACATAAATGATAGCAGGACCTGAAATCAAAAGAGCCAAGTTAGCACCAAGACCGAAGAGTGTATAGAAACGTTTGGCTTCTGAAACACGTGTAATATCATTGGCAAATCCCCAAAAAACAAGGGATAACATAACACTGCCCCAGAGTTCTGCAAGAACATAAAACACAGCATAGATCCAATTACGGAAAATAGAAACAATACCACCAAGGCCTTGAGGCAGATAAGCTTGTAATTGATCCGCTAGGTCCGTTGGATGAAGAAGATGTTTAGATGGATAAAAAACAAGCGCAAAAAGAGCGAAAAACACCAAGAATGGAAGCGTTGTAGCATAAAAAAGTGCTTGCTTACTTAAGATATTACTAAGTTTGGCATATATCAGCATAAAAATGATTGCTGAAGGAACAACAAGCCATACTTTAATAAAAGGAATGGCTTCAGCACCAGAACCTGGAGCTGTAACGATCAATGTGTCTTTAGTGTCTCTTAGAATTGTATAGTTAAAAGAGATACAAAAAAACATGAGGAGCATAGGAAGAATTTTTTTTAGCTCAAAGGTGTGTACCGGCCAAAAAAACGAGCGCCAACGACCAAATTCTTTTGTTGCAGATTGTGACATTTTAAGAATTCCTTATTAATAACAAAGTCAAGTTTATAAACTTTCAAAGAAAATAGATTACAATAGAGGCTAATTACCTTCAAGTAAAACATGGAAGATAGGCTTGACGGGATTTGTCTAGACAGGGCCAATCCAGATCTTAAATCCTAATAGATAGGCCCATAAGGAGGGGGTTCCTTATGGGTGAGCTTTAGTTTAATTGGACGGAATATTAGCTATTGCAAATGGGGAGTGATAATTATAAATACTATCGGTGTAAGCTTTCCAGAGATCCTGTTCGACAACGCCTAATTTGATGCTTTTAATAAGCTCTTTCTTAAGGCGGGTCAGTGATCTTTTAGGACTGAGTTTAGAAAGCATATCCGAATCGCCTACTTGACGCGCAATTTGAACAAGCCTCTCCACATCACCCCTGCTAAAAGATAGGATATCTTTTTTCTTACGGCTGCCCCTAGGCGCTCTTTGCTTGGGATTTAGACGTCCAGGAGTCTCATTTTGAACAATATATTTTTGAATCATATCAGTTAGAATAGAGGGTTGATTATTCCTCATCTTACGCAAAGTAAAATGATGGATATAGCCGCCTGAATTGCCTGGAAGGAATCTGCAAAGATCGTTTTCATCTTTGCCGCCTATTTTCTTTAAAGCCTTGGCAATAATATCATCTAATTCAATATGCATTTTTGGGAATTTTGTGTCAGACATAACTTTTCTCCATTAAAATAATAATAAACTTATTTAAATTTTAAAACGGTTTTAATGCAACTTTAAAAGTTAGTTAGCGTAAGAAAGTTACTAACCCCTTAATAAAGAACTACTATCAATTTCAGGCATGACTGTTGCAAAAGTTGCCAGATCGGTATATACTCCTTTATATGATCCTTCTAGCCCGCTTAAAACTACTTTTTATTTTCCTAGTAACTCTTTTCTTTCTTAACGGATGTGCTACAGAGCCTTATTTGGAGGTGAAAAAAGAAAAGTTATCCATTCTTTCGACAACGATCATGATAGGAGATATTGTTTCTTATATAGGTGGTGACAAGATTGAATCGAATGTTCTTATTAGCCGCGAACTCGATCCTCATAGTTATGAATTCGTTAAGGGGGATGATGAGAAACTTCTAGATGCCGATTTAATTTTTTATAATGGACTCGGACTAGAACACGGAGGAAGTGTAAGGCGTTTTTTAAAGAAATCATTAAATTCATATGCTCTTGGAGATGAGTTAAGCACGAGGAATCCAGCTCTTTTGATTTATCTGGACAATGTCCCAGATCCCCACATATGGATGGATGTTTCTATTTGGCAAAAAGTCGCAGAGCTTATCACCGAAATTCTTATAAAAAAAGATCCCCTTCATAGTGCTTATTTCTTGGAGAGAAGCGTTGATTTACAAAAGAAGTACGCGCAGTTGCATCAAGTTGTTCATAAAAAGATAACTGAAATTCCTCTTAAAAAACGCTATTTAGTAACAAGCCATGACGCTTTTAATTATTTTGCCAGAGCCTATTTTGGTTCTGATTGGCAAAAACGAGTTCTAGCCCCTGAAGGGCTTGCGCCTGATGGACAAATTAGCTTACAAGGACTCAGACTTATTATTAATCAAATGAAAGAACATAATATACAGGTGGTTTTCCCAGAAGCCTATGTCAGCCCGGATCCCTTGAGAAAAATTCAAGAGAGTGCAGAATTTGAGGGGCTTGTAGTTAAAATATCCAGAGACTCCCTTTATAGTGATAGCCTTCCAGAGGGGGGGGATTATCAGGGTATGATACTTTATAATGCAGGAGTAATCCATGACAATCTTGCACGTTGAGAGTTTAACCGTTCACTTTGAGAAGCAGCCAGCTTTGTGGGATATAAATTTTTCTATTGATAAGGGTTCAATAACAGCGGTCGTAGGTCCTAATGGCGCAGGTAAGAGCACTCTTATTAAGGCTTGTATGGGACTTGTTCCATTGGTGAACGGACAGATTAGATTTTTTAAGAAAAAACTTCCTAAAGTCAGGGCGAGAGTCTCCTATGTTCCTCAAAAAGAATCGGTCGACTGGGACTTTCCCATTACTGTTTTGGAAGTAGTGATGATGGGCTGTTATGGTAGGCTTGGGCTTTTCCGACGCCCAAATGCCCTTGATAAAAAAGAAGCTTATGAACTTTTAGAACGCTTGCAAATGGGCGATTTCACCTCTAAATCCATTCAAGAGTTATCAGGTGGGCAGCAACAGCGTGTCTTTATTGCTAGAGCTTTGATGCAAAAAGCCGACCTATATCTTATGGATGAGCCTTTTGCAGGTATTGATAAAACAACAGAAGAGCTTATTGTTGCTATTTTAAAAGATCTCAAAAGATCTGGTAAATCTGTTGTGATTGTTCATCATGATCTAGCAACCCTCGAGAGCTATTTTGATCACATTCTACTGATTAATAAACGTCTTGTAGCCTTTGGTACGACAGCGGAGGTTTTAAAAGGGGGAAATATCCGTATGGCTTTTGGCAGTCAACCTAAGATTTTTGAAAGGATTGTTGTTTGACGCTGGATCCTCTTTATTTCTATCCGCTTCTAGCTGCTTTTTTAATGGCGATCAGCTGCAGTATTGTGGGAGTTCTCTTATTTATATCCCATCGCCTTCTTGTGGGAGAAACTTTAAGTCATGCTGCTTATCCAGGTGCTATTATAGGGGCTGCTTTCCTTGCTAACTTCCAGTTGAGCTATGGTTTTATTATTATGTCCGCTGGTGTGACTGCAGCTACCGGTAAGGTAGTGCTTGAGTGGCTCATTCATAAACGCAAAACGGGCACAGATGCAGCTCTTTGTTTTGTTCTGGCCTCTTTTTTCGGC
Organism: Parachlamydiales bacterium; assembly: GCA_009885615.1. Lineage (GTDB taxonomy): Bacteria > Chlamydiota > Chlamydiia > Chlamydiales > VFKH01 > VFKH01. Next base: position 6,407 of record VFKH01000042.1, on the reverse strand, counting down.
CTTGGCATTCTGCTGTCTAGTTATATGCAGGCTAGACAGCCGCTCGCTTATAAACAGGCTCTTGTCTATTTATTTGGACAAGTAGCAACAATGACTCAAATCCACGTGATCCTTTACGCCCTTCTTACATTTATTAGTTTGGTGGTGGTAGTTTCCCTTTATAAGGAATTAAAAACATATTACTTTGATAAAAATTTTGCTATTTCTGTAGTACCAAAATGGATACCCATTTTAGTAAGTTTTTTAACAGTTATAGCACTTGTTATTTCGATGAGAAGTGTAGGGATTGTTCTTTTATCAGCGATGCTTATAGCTCCAGCTGCCGCTGCTAGATGGTGGAGCAATCGTCTGAGTAGCATGTTTGTTTTCGCAATTATTTTCGGTTCTTTAAGCGCTCTTATAGGCAGCTATTATTCTGTTAGATTAGATCTTCCAACAGGACCTATGATAGCGGTTATAGCTACTGCCCTGGCACTTATTAGTCTTATTATAGCCCCCAGAAGGGGTCTTTTGGCACGTTTTATCCAAAAAACAAGATTTATTTGGAAGTGTCGTGCAGAAAATGTTTTAAAGGCAATTTATAAGAAAGAAGCTATACACCTTTCGTTTTTTCAGAAGAGTATCACATTTATATTGCTTCGTTTTAAGGGGTTAGTCCAGGGCTCGGCTCTAACTGTTAATGGCGAACTTAGTGCCTTAAGGGTCATTCGTCTACATCGTCTTTTTGAACTTTATCTAACAGAGCAAGTAGGTCTGGATAAAAATCATGTGCATTCAATAGCAGAAGATGCTGAGCACTATATCACACCCGAGATAGAAAGAGAGATCGATCATGAGCTTAATTTTCCCGAAAAAGATCCTCATAAGCAGCCGATTCCCAAGAAGGTAGATTTATGAATCCTTATAAAGGAGCAGACTTTTTTTCTTTTTTTACTATTTTAGCGAAGCGTCTTTTTACAGGGATTTTACCTCTAGCATCGGATGAAAAGCAGCTTATAGTCTTTTTGGGAGTGGCTCTTTCATGTGCTATTGTGGGAGGTCTTCTTGTTTTGCGCCGCATGACAATGATGGCTAATGCAATTTCTCATACGGTTTTACTAGGTATTGTAGCAGTTTTTTTAATTGTAGGGGCCCAGAGTTATAGTCTTATTCTCCCTAGCCCGCTCTTTTTTATGGGGGCACTGATAGCGGCTGTTCTTACTGTGGTATTAATTACTCTTTTTAAAACAGTTTTCCACCTTCAAGAGGATGCCTCCATAGGGCTTGTCTTTACAGGGCTTTTTGCGATCTCTATTTTACTCATCACGAAAGGGGCTCATAATGTGCACTTGGGTGTAGAAGTGATTATGGGATCGGGAGATCTTTTAGTTGAAGAAGATATTCAAATTGTTTGGATGATAGCCCTTTTCAACTTAGGGATATTCCTGCTTTTCTTTAAGGAGTATAAGTTATCCTCTTTCGATGAAGTTTTTGGAGCAACTATAGGTCTCTATCCTCGCTTCTTCTTCGGGCTTTTAATGTTACAAAGTGCTTTTACAACTGTTGCTGCCTTAAGGGCTGTAGGGGTAGTTATTGTGCTAGCATTCATGGTCACTCCTGCTCTTATTGCGAAACGCTATGCAAAAAATTTTAATCAGTTTATAGGGATATCCATTGCCAGTTCTTTTGTAGCAGTTTTTTTAGCTGTAGCATTAAGTAGGCACATATTAAGTGCTTACTCATTAGGACTTTCAACTAGTGGCATTGCATCATGCTTATTAGCTATTTTCTATATCATATTACAAAAAAAGGTAATCAAGGTATCATCTTTCAGCTATGGCTAATATCACACATCTTTTATTTGCGCTCATTGCGCTTGGTTTTTTAGTTTTTATTCATGAGCTTGGCCACTACTTTGTCGCTAGGCGTGTAGGCATGCGCGTGGAGGTGTTCAGTATAGGCTTTGGTAAGCCTATACTTTCTTGGACACATAAAGGTGTGCGCTGGCAGATTTGCTGGTTAATACTGGGGGGCTATGTCAAGATTGCTGGTATGGAGGCGGATCCTAAGACTGGAAAGATTCCATCCGATGGTTTTTTTGGTAAAAAGCCTCTTGATCGTATTAAAGTTGCTGTTGCCGGACCCGTCGCCAACTTGCTAACTGCTTTTGCTATTTTTTCTTTAATATGGGCATTTGGAGGCCGTGAAGAGAAGTTCGCTACCCTCTCCCAAAGAGTTGGTTATGTAGATCCTCAGTCTGCCATGGCAGCTTATCACGTTAAAGCCGGTGATAGTATTATTAGCCTTAATAATAGACCCTATCTAGGTTTTAAAGATGCTATCTATGCGGGTCTTTTGAGTGATGAAAGGGTGGCAGTTAAAGGGGCGCACATCTCCTATAAAGATGGAAAATCTGAAACATTTGCTATTACTGTGATGCCCTATAAAGAAAGGCCTAGCAGCATGAGAACAATTGGAATATTAGCTCCTGCTAGCTTTCTGATTTATGACCCAGTAGCTTCTGGACCTGTCCATAAAGGATCTCCTATGGCGGCCTCTGGTATAGAACCAGGAGATCGTATTATATGGGCTGAGGGTGAGCCTATTTATTCTCTCTACCAGTTATCAACATTGGTTAATGAGCAAAAAGCCCTTCTTACTGTACAGCGAGGCTCTGAAATACTGAGGATTCGTGTGTCACGATTCCTCCTATCCTCTCTAAAACTACACACTGCTGACTATGCAGAAATTATAGATAGACAATTTGCAGCACAGATCAAAACAAAATCCTTAATGACGATTGCCTATAGTGTTTCGAATAGCTTAATCGTAGGCTATCCTTTTGTTGTTTTTGATCAGAGTGAAACAACTCCCCTTTTACATAGGGGGGATAAGATTCTCAGTGTTGATGGTCAAAATATTACTTCTGGAAAAGAGCTTTTAAAAGCTCTTCAAACACACAAAGTAGAGATCATGGTCCAAAGAGGATATAAATGGGAATATGATCTTAATTGGCAGAAAAGCAATGCCTATTTTGATGATTCCATGCCATGGACAGAGATGGAGAGAGCCCTTGCGGGAAAACCTACATCACTTGTTATGCTTCAACCTGTTATAGCTAAGAAGTATGGCGATTTTGAGATCTCTGATGAAGAAAAAAAGACCTTAGAACAAGAAATCGAACACCGCCGTCAAGAGATAGAATCTAAGACGGATGCGGAAGAGCGTGGACAACTACTTAGCCTTCTTAGTGAAGAGGAAAATAAGCTGCGTTTAGGAGTAGCATTTACAGACCTAAGTGTCCGTTATAATCCCCCCCCTTATCAGCTCTTTATAGCTGTTTTTTCTGAGACAGCAGAAACCCTTAAGTCATTGGTTTCCGGATATTTAAATCCAAAGATGCTGAGTGGACCTGTCGGTATCGTTCAGGTAATGAAAAATAGTTGGTCTTCAGGTAGCTTACAAGCTCTTTTCTGGGTAGGGGCTATTAGCGTTAACCTGGGTGTTCTTAACTTGCTTCCGCTGCCCATATTAGATGGGGGGTATATTCTCCTTTCTCTTTATGAAATAATTACTAAGAAAAGAGTGAATCCAAAAATGTTGGAACGTATTATCTTTCCTTTCATTATTCTACTTGTAGGTTTTTTTATTTTCGTTACTTATTACGATATTAAAAGGCTGTTTCAATAGAGATATACCACTTTTATAAAATAGAAATTTTGGAAAAGTAATTCTTTTCCAACAACATAGATTTTGCTAGAACTTTAAAGTAATTATTTAGGAGATATTTAACTTGAAAAAGATCCATTTTCTCTTGATGGTTACGCCTTTAATGATCACTTCCCTTAGGGCTAAGGAATGTAAAACCCATACGTATTTAGGGGAGCGTTTTCTTAATTATGAGAAAATTGTAATAGATGCCGAAAAATCGATTTCCCTTCAAAAATCCTTAATAGATGAGGTGTGGCGTAGTAGCAATCTAGACTCTTTTACTGAAAAAGAAGAGGGGCTGATTATGGAACCAGCTGTGCATTCTTATATGAACTTTGAGAATGAATTTGAAGTAAATAATTCACCTATTCCCGAAAAGAATATAAAATATAGCAACGTGAATGTGTCTAATAATACTTGTCTAGTTGATTCTTATTTAGCTGATGCGAACGAGAAAATTAGAAGTGATACTATTATTCTTAGCTTAAATGATCTTGATGATGATAGCGATGCTAATGGATTCTTAGCACCTTTGAAAGGAGCCTCTGAAAGTATAAGATCTTCATTAAATCCTTTAATAAATGCAGATGAGTCTTCAAATATCAAAGGAGTAAAGGGTAAAACACATTTAGAACTTTTTAAGGGAGAGAAAGAAAACCCTCTTGAAGAGATTATCCGAAAGGGGGTTAGCCTAACCACGCCTTTTTCAGACGTAAGTAGTAGGGGCCAGGAGAGTTGTTGTATCGATGTCTTGAAAGAGAGTCCATCTGTCATTGAGGATGCAGATACAATGGATAGCATGCCTATAACGCGCAAGGAATCGGAAGATTTAATATTTTCAAGTGTGGCTACTTCCCCAGAAGTAGCAGAGGAACCAGCCTGTAATTTGATTAATGTTAAATCGTTTAAAATTGTGGGGGCTTCTATACTCTCTTCTCAACACTTAGAAGCATTAGTTGAATGTTATTGTAATCAGAATCTAACAGTGAACGAGTTAGATGATGTTGCCTATGTTATTACAACGGCTTATCAATCTGCCAGTCCTTTAACAAAAGCATACATTTTTGAACAAGATGTCATAGATGGCTGTATAGAAATTACAGTTGTTGAACCAAGCCCTGGCAACTGAGAGGTAAAGAGCCTTGAAGTTATTTAACGTTCCAGAAAGTCCTTGATCAATAGATTACCAGCAAACCAGCAGGTCTCTGCGTTAGCATGAGCGGACGAGACCTTTGCATAAAAAGCATTCTTACCGCCTGCTGCGGCTAGCCTATGGCCATGCAGTTCTTCTGTCATAGGATCTTCATCTCCCTGGGCTATGAAGATATTTCCTTTAACAAACTGGAGTTTCCTCTCATTATCAAAATGAGCACAGGTAATAAAGAGTACTTTAGCCGCTGTTTTAAGGAGTTTTGGAGCTTCTGTTGCGGCAACTGTGCTCATGGAAGAGAAGCCTCTGTCAATGACAATATTAATAGGATGCTTGGTGGCAAGCTCTGTTACAGCACCACTACCTAAAGAATATCCCCAGCCAATTAAGCTTTTGTCATCACATTTTTTAATCTCTTTAAGATATTGATAGGCTGCCTCTGTGCTACGATAGACATTTTTTTCTGAGATCTCACCTTCACTAGCACCGAATCCTTCATAATTAAAGGTCATGACACGGTGGCCCATATCTAAAAACGCTTGTACCATGGGCACAGCATAGTATTCAAAGGAATGGTGACTGCCTGTACAGAGGAGAATTGTTTTATGGTTAGGCTTTTTCAGGGGATTACCTTCAAAAAACATGCCTTCCAGTTTAGGATTACCTGGCATTGAAAAAATGACTTCATTGCCACCCATTGCTTTAAGATCTTCCCTATATGTTTTTTCTATCACGGTTGTAACTTCCGGGCTACCTAGTCCTTGTTCCAGGGCATAAGCTGTAAGAGATTTTCCAGCCAAGGTTAAAGGATAAGCAGCTCTCTTTATCAGATCATTTATCGTTACTTCAGAAAGAAGTCTTGGTAACGAGAGGATAAAATCAGTAATCGTTCTAATACGTATTGTAATATTTTTTTCATTAGCACCACCTAGGGTGACATGAGGCGAATTAGCTTGTTGTGTGGAGTTTATTGCCATAAATAGCATCTTTACACAAACAAGTTAAAATTTTCTATTGCTAATTAGGGTAAATAGGTAAGCGTTAGTATATATAGAAATTAAGATTAGCTTGGATCTTTAGGGTCATAAAATAAAATATTTTATTTTAGTTCCCACTATAAGTAGTTCTAACAGAATTGTTCTGGAGTTTAAATGTCTGTTGAAAAAAATCGAGTTTTTGAGAAAAGGAAAAATACTCTCTTTCGGATTTCATCAACTCGTTAAAAAGCCGGCTATTAAGCTCACTTGAGAAGGCTAAGCCTAAGGGGGCCAGCTTCTCTAGGACTTCTGCTATTATAGGGACAGATGTGCTCTTTAAGATTGTATTATTCTCTATTTTTAACCGAAGTAAGAGAAACTGATCTCAAAGCCCTCCCTCAATTAAAAGAATTTATTTTTTTTTAGAGAAAATATATTATACGACCAGAAATAGAGCATCCGAGGCATCGTGGTCCTATTAATTAGACCTCTTTCGAAACTCATTAAAGTAGCTCCAAATTGTAAATGCCTGCGATCAAATTGAAACGCAGAGCAAATCTTTTACGTCTATTGCGGTAACGATCAGCTAT
>VFKH01000022.1 GCA_009885615.1 Parachlamydiales bacterium | reverse complement strand
GGTGCATCTCTTGCTGTCATACGCCAATACATCGAACAGCAAAAGTCCCCAGAATTTTAGATTGGCAAGAATTCATCTCTCCCCTGAAGGAAAGAGTTTTCTTCTTGTCGCCGGATAAAACCAAAACTTGTTAATCATAGAATATTACGATAGAGGAACAGCTTAAAGGATCTGTTAAAGATTCCCCTCTTTTTTGCGAGCCTTAGCCTCTTCAGGACTAATAGCCTCTTCTGTATCGTAGTACTGATCGTCCTTATTATCGCCTCGAGCATCTTCTTTAGTCATATAAGGTTTCTTCAGACGATCACTTGGACCTGTTTTTTCATCATGATCAAAATTAAGTGGCTTGGGATCATCTGCATCTTCTTTTTTCTTATGGGACATAAAAACTCTCCTTGATTAAACTTGATTTCTATATACAAACTGTAAAATCAAAGAAAGCTCTAATTTTACGAAGTACCCTATGGACAGGTCATTCCCTACGTGCCAGATCACCAATGGACGGGCAAAAGTCATTGCTCCTATTAATTTTTTACAAGAAAAAGTTATGACAGCACTCCCTTCGCGCCTATTTTAGGCTGTGCTCCTTATCTAAAAAATCAATAGGCGTCCTATTTTTTTGGTAAATATGGCCGGTTAATATTAATTCGATGGAGGAAATTGCAAAACTAGAAGCGAAAAAGTGGTTTTTTGTCGATAGTGAAGGCGGCTTAAATTCATTTTTTATCCGGCGACAAGAAGAAAACTCTTTCCTTCAGGGGAGGGATGAATTCTTGCCTATTGTTTTTAATCCTAGCTTCTTTGTAAGCTGATCTAGCTGTTGGAAGAAACAGCTTGAGTACAGGTTACTCTAGAAGCCCTTGTTACACAATTGGGTGTAACTATCAGCATAAGGTCCCTCGTTGTGGCGGAAGCTATTCTTGGAAGAAGCCTTTTGCTTTAGCTAAGGGAATCTTCACTATTACCAGATATGGCATAGACCTGCTTTTCACAATCCGCCTTACTTAAACCAAAGCTTGCTAAATCTTTATTTTGAAAGGGATTAGCTTGAAGGTTAAGCCCTTACCTAGCCAATTAATAGAGTTTTTACACAATATGCAATTACCATCATAAATGACAGTTATCTCACTCATCTGTGGTTTACTTCATACTTTTTCATAGCAAAAGTATATCTTAATCATTTTTATTATTAACCTTAATGATTTATCTCAACTACAATAGCGCTAAGGAAAAGGGGTAATGTGAAGAGTTTGAAAGATCTTAGAAACTTTAATCTTAAAGAGTTTGACACTATGTTGATCAAATACTTAAGTAAGATATCTCTGCCAGTACTTCGAGTATCCCTTGGCATAGTATTTATCTGGTTTGGCGCACTTAAGCTTTTTGGTAACTCACCTGCGGTTGAGGTAATTACTAAGACCATCTACTGGTTTGACCCAGATATATTTATCCCAATCCTTGGCTTTTGGGAGATGTTAATTGGTATCTGCCTGCTCTACACCCCACTTAATCGCCTTGGTCTTTTTTTATTAGCATTGCAGATGCCAGGCACCTTCTTGCCACTATTACTTCGCCCTGAAATCTGCTTTATCAGCATTCCATTTAATCTAACCCTTGAGGGTCAATACATTGTTAAAAACCTAGTTTTAATCGGAGCAGCTATGGTGGTGGGAAGTAAGTTAGTTCCAATTAAAGAGGCAAGTAAGTAGAAAAAACCATAGGTAAAAAGAGTTAAGGTATTATTTAATTATCGTTAAGTTATTAGCAGCGCTACTGGTATTTAGGGTAATTGGCAGTGAATCTGCCCGGCCCATCAACCTGTTACGCTATTAGATTCAGATACCACCGCCGCTAAGGCCCACTATAGTTGCAGCAGGTGACAAAGAGATTTCAGGTGAGATTATTCGTGGTGAGCCTGCAACATCCACGTCAGCCGCAACCTCTGGTTAGGCAATGGCGTAGGGTTGTGGCACGTAAAAATAGCGACTGCTTAATAGAGCATCGGAAACTGGGCCCAAATGAAGCATAACAGGCGAAATCCCAAAGCCTTTTGGCAAGCTAAGAGAAGCTCTTTTGGTTTTCATCGCGTCGATCACTTCAAGCCCCAATTTACGAAGGCGCATTTTGACTTCACAGACAAAAAGAGTATTGGAATGCATTTGAATCAGATAATCAATTTGGCACCCTTTTTTGCGACCTGAGGCTTTTTGAAAATAAGGAGCGGACAATTCAGCACATGATGGCCCCTATCTTCTGGCACCTAGATGGAACACGATCTTTACTCCCCAGTTTATAAAAATCCTATGTATAATTTTCCGGAAATTTGGGTAACAACCTTATTAATATTTTGCCCATCCTTAATAAGGAGGAACAAAGATTACAGGGTTGCCTTTGACTTAATCAATTTATAAACTATGGAATCCAGTATGGCCTGGAATGAGGCGTCGATAATATTTGGAGATACTCCCATAGTCGTCCAGCGATCGCCTAGCTCATCTTCACTCTCAATAAGAACGCGCGTAACAGCCTCAGTTCCTAAATTAAGAATACGCACACGATAATCAATTAATGATAAGCGCTCTATAAATTTTTGATACTTCCCAAGATTTTTGCGTAGGGCCAGATCAAGAGCATTCACATGTCCATTGCCTTCTGCAACAGAGATTATGCTCTCTTCGCCTATTTTTAATTTTATAACCGCTGTTGTAATCGTCTTGCTCTGACCTTCACTATTGTTTCTATGTTCAACATCTACATCAAATTGAATCACATCAAAATATTGGGGAACACTACCTAATGTTTGCCTTGCCAATAAATCAAAGGAAGCATCAGCAGCCTCATAAGTATACCCAAGAGCTTCCCTTTCCTTGACCAATTCTAACAATTTAGAAATTTTAGGATCATCTTTTTTGACTTGAATACCCATGCGCTCAAGCTCAGAAAGAATATTTGAACGACCGGCTTGTACAGAGACAAGAATACGACGATGATTGCCGACCAAACTGGGAGCAATGTGTTCATAAGCCTCTGGCCACTTCCTGATAGCCGAAGCATGAAGACCAGTTTTTGTTGCAAAAGCACTTTCTCCGACATAAGGGGCCTGTCTATTGGGGCTACGATTAAGCCTGGCATCTAAAGCCTGTGAGACCTTAACGAGGTTTTTTATTTCTGCATCAGTAATAGCAATATCAAAGCGTTCTGAGTAATAAGGCTTAAACTTCAAAGTTGGTATAAGAGAGACTAAATTAGCATTGCCGCATCTCTCTCCCAGGCCATTAAGTGAGCCTTGAATCTGTCTTGCACCAGCTAGGACTGCCGCTAAAGAATTAGCTACAGCATTATCCGTATCGTTATGGGCATGAATAGCAATGTGATCGCCTGGTATTATTTTTACTACCTCACGAATGATTGTTTCAATTTCCTGGGGGAAAGTCCCCCCATTTGTGTCACATAAAACAACCCAACGAGCCCCGCTACCATAGGCAGCCTTCGCGCAAGCTATTGCAAACAAGGGGTTAGCTTTATAGCCATCAAAAAAATGTTCACAATCAAGAAGGACTTCAAACCCTTTGTTCTTTGCAGCTAGGACGCTCTCTTTTATCGACAGAATATTTTCTTCATTCGTGGTCTCAAGGGCAACACGAACATGATAATCCCAAGCTTTAGCCACAAAACAAATGGCGTCAGCTTTTGCATCAAGAAGAGCAGCAAACCCTATATCATTAGAAGCCGATCTGCCCGGACGTCGTGTCATTCCAAAGGCAGTGAAAGTTGTCTTTAGATCTCTTGGCGTTGAAAATAACTCTGTATCGGCTAGATTGGATCCAGGGAAGCCTCCTTCAACGTAATCAAGACCAAGAGAGGCGAGCATGGAGGCGATCGCTAGCTTATCAGCGAGCGTAAAGTCCACACCCATAGTCTGAGCGCCATCTCGCAGTGTTGTATCAAATAAGTAAATTTTATCTTTAGTCATACTGATCTCGTTGTCTAAATTCTTATATTATATAATAATTTTTTATAAATAATTATTTAAATTTTAGCAATATTTATATTGCGCAATAGGGAAAAAGTTTTTTTAGAAATACTAATTTTGATAAAACGCTAAAAATAAGATGCTAATAAGAACTTCCTAAATAACCTTTCTGATATCTCTTTAGACGATCTTCCTCTCGTCCATAGGGCCTTGGAGTAAGTATATAGGCTAAAATTTCGCCTTTATCACTCCCATAATAGGAAGTTTAAAACCCTGAAAATAGCATGCCGAAGTAAGTTCACTTCCGGCTACTCTCTTTAAATACTTTAGGGTTGTAAATTATTTTTTGATGTCACACCTCTCAACCCTCCTGGCTCAGCAAAGGGAATACCCAAATATTGAGCTCTGTGGTGTCATTAGATAGCCCTAAAGAGGGAAAAGCCTGACTACAAGTTTGATGAGACCTTAGTATCTAACGTAGTCTATAGGCCCAGAAAGAAGTCTATTGTATTTCAGCAATGCTCCCAACAGGTCAGCTTACAATTTTATGCAATAGCTGAAATCTTCCTACTCTTCTGAGAAAGAAGTCCACCTAAGGAAAGGGCTGCGGCAAACCATCCCCATCGCACAAGTTCTGCAGGGCCTACAGGAACCTGGAGATCAGCGTGTATAGCTGAAATGAGAATGAGCAGTAATATAAAAGGAACAACACGTTTGGCTAGATAATAGATAAAGGTCTGCTTGCCATCTCTAAACCAAAGAGGATCACTCCTTATATTTTTAGCGATATACATAAAGACTATAACTTCTGTAAGACCTCCCAGAAGCATGTTATTACCCAGAAGCATCGGGGCTAGAGCCCCTAAAATTCTTTGGCCATTACCCATACAAAAAATAAGAGATATCATCATCATAACAAGGCTTGTAATGGTTACCGATCTCTTACGCGAAAAGCCATACTCCACCTCTATATTCCCTGCAAAACTCTCCGCAATGGAGAAAACTCCCGTTATACCTGCAATAAAGAGTCCTAAAAAGAAAATAACACCTATTAAAGAGCCTATCCAAGGGGTGAAGAGATGTAGAATTTGAGGAAAAATAACAAATCCCATCTCAAAAGTAGAGTCAGATTTAACAATCTCTTTGAAAGGAACTTCTGACACATGGCTTAAGTAACCCACAGCTCCAAAAACTGCAAAACCAGCCGTTACAGAAATAAGTAGATTGCCCAAGGCCATATACCACATGGCCTTAGGAATCGAGGTGTTAGAAGTAGAATAACGTGCGTATCCTGTAATAATACCCAGACCTAGAGAAAAGCTAAAAAAAACATGCCCAAATACATCACGCCATAGATGCCCATCTCTTAATTTAGAAAAATCAGGGATAAGATAATGACGAAAGCCCTCTGAAGCCCCTGGTAAAAAACAGACTACGATGGCAAAAAATAGAATTGTGACCATTAATATAGGCATGAAAAAAGAACATATCTTCTCGATACCCGAGCGCACATTACGGGTTAAAACCACCCAAGAAAAAGCGGCACAAAAAAGTGTCATTAGTAAAATGGGAGTAGATAGCACTCCCCAAGTAGTTAAACTACCTGAATCCCTCAAAAAAGTTTGTTTGAAAAAGCTCGCTGTATCGGCTGGTATACTATCGGTAGCAGAAAAGTAAGCATAAGCCACCGAATAACCCGTTAAGACGATATAAAAACCACCTATAGTAGCTACTGCTGCCACCATCAACCAGCCGATTGTCTTGCCTGGCTTTCCTAGCACTTGTCCATAAGCAGATACAATAGGCAACCCTGTACGCTGCCCTATAGCACCCTCTAAAAAAAGCATCGGTAACCCTAGAACCAGAAGCGCTATGACAAAAGGAATGAGGAAAGCTCCCCCCCCATTTTTATAACACTGCGCACTAAAGCTTAATATGTTACCAAATCCAATAGCTGAGCCAAGGAGGGCCCAGATAAAACCCGATTCTTTTTTCCAAGTAACTTTATCCATAGGTACTAAATTATAGAGAATGAAAAAAATCGACGCAAGCCCTTTTCCCCTTCGTCATAAGGAATACTTTTTCTTTTATATATTGTGCCCTCTCTTTGAAAATCTCATTTCACAGATGAAAAATGTTATCTTACAATATGTTATCTCTATACTTTCCAAATATTGAGGGAAAATATTACCCCGTTAACTCCTGAAATCAAAAAAGCTGCTCTTAAATGTTTTCCCTAGTTCTATTATTAGGGTTATCGATCAGCACCCCCCTACATTCAGATTGCCTCCTGTTCGAAAGAGCTTAAGTAAAATTATTTAAATGGAAAAGCAGATGCAGCTATTGCTAAAATGTCTTTGATTATAGATAACTTAGATTATATAGCGAGGGCCAAGGGAAAGGGAGTTTTCAGGGGGTATCGAAGGGCAGAACCTGGAGGAAATTGCAGATAGAAATAGATCCAACTGATCGAGAAATTATACTAGATGAATAGATTCTAAGGATATTTAGGTGGGGTTATTTTGAGAGAGCACTAAAATTGCTCGGAAAAGCACCTAAGGAATGGGAATACTAACGCCTTAAATCTACAGCTAAGTGTAGGTTATCAATAGGATGATACTATTAGCCAGGCCTACCGGTCCATGGGAAAAGACAGGCTTAATTTGCATCTGCCCTATTAACTGTAGTAGTAAGTATAGTAGGAATATCTTTCTTCTTTCCTGCCTTGTTAACCTGGATCTCAAGAAACTTGACTTTATCAATTTCCGGCTTCTTGAAGCGCTCCCTGCGCTGACTTAAGACTTCCAGGTTAACACCTTCGGGTGCCAGCTTCTTAGAAGCGTTCTGGCTCCACAGAATCTAGTTTTACCTAAGTTCCGGCTGTTTGCGCTTCAAACGTATGGTCCGCTCCTGAGATTTTTCGGCGTACTAGTGTAGAGACACCTGATGCTAGGCCTTGAACCAGCGCCTGCACCAAAGTCTGTGCAACGAACTGGAGGGAAGCTGCCACTGCAATTCCTGCATGACTTCCTAATTTATCTAAGTAGTTTGACGCTGAATCCCCATGTTTACTCGCCGCCCACGCTGTCATTGAAGCAATGGAAACTCCCGCTAGCCCTACTGCTAGAATTGCATAGGCAATTGCTGCGACAGCTGCTGTGGTTGTCATCGCTGCGTATACCGCACCGCCTGTGCCAATTGCTAAGGCTGTTACCGTGAAAAAAGCTGCTGTATTGACTTGCATATCTACTCCTTTTAAGATTTTATTATAGTATTATATATATAGTAGGCCTTAAAGGCAAGATCAATTAACCACAAAAACAAATTATTTTTATCTCTTTTAAAAGATAAAAATAACTCTCCTTCTTACGCTGTTCTATTATTCATGTGTTGTTCATGAATATTTGAATGCCGCATAAAGGCCTCAATTGGGCTTAACTCCCCAGTGGCCTGTCTGGTCCTTGATGATTGTAATCGCTTCACCCCTCTATTATACCTTCAATAACAGCTCCTTAAGCATATCCTTAGGTAGCTTTTAACTTGAGTAAAAGTATAGAACCTCCCTGTCTGAATAGACATTAGGGCCTAATATAACCTTCTGCAAGGCAAAAATACCGGGGAAGCTTGTAATCTTCACCCCCAAAGCTGTTATAAGGGCCGCGTTTAAATCCAATCGTAGAAGCTAGAACCTGTAAGTGGACAAAGCCCACAGCGCCGGATAGTATCATCAGAGCGCCGATAGTGGGATCTGGTCGCTGTAAAGACTAATCCATGTGGACCATCAACCAGGTAGAGTCCCCCCCTCTTTTTTAGCTTAGGCCAGTAACCTGCAGTTAAAAGAGACTACCCTAGCCAAACAGGGCTTCTTGGGACTGAAACAACGAAGCCTTGTTGCCACCTTAGACTGTAACAACAAGTACTCTACAGCGAAAAATCAGACTTTCTCATGGACTGCTATCTTGGCTCAGCGTTACTTATAACTTTACCATCCCTCCCAGTTAGAGAGTCTTGGCTAAGTTTTCCAAGGTATTGAGGAAGCTCCAGCCCTGCCATCGAAGCTATCTCATGGAGTGCGGGTAGTGATTTTGTAAATTGGCTGATGAAGTTCGATGTCGAGGAGCCCTTACCATCTGAACTGCCACTATCCCATACTGTAATCTTATCGATCTTAATATTTTTGATTGCTTCTACTTGCAGTCTCACGATTTCTTCAAGCTTTTCTATTAAGAGCATTGTAGCCGCGCTCTTAGCATCTTCTCCGCAAGCTTCAAAGAGCTGTTTATAACCTCTAGCTTTAGCGTCTAGTAACTTTTGGATCCCCTCTGCTTCTGCTTGCCGAATTGATAAGATTGCCTGCGCTTCTCCACGTGCTATAATCACCTTGCTTTGTGCTTGCGCTTCAGCTTCGATTTGTATTTTCCGCTTCTCAATTTCTTGAGGAACAATTTGCTCCGCCTCTAAAAGCTCAGTTTGTGCCAAGGCACGCGCTTTTTGGATCATCGCTTCTGCATTTTGCTTAGCTACCTGACTACGCTGCGCAGCTTCCGCTTCCCTCTCGGCTAATGCAGCATTTGTCAAAGCCATTTGAGCTTTAGAGTCATTTTCCCCTTTCACCGCCTCTGCATTATAAGAAGCTACAGAGACCCTACGATCTCTTTCTGCTAAAGATTTTCCAATATCCCCTTGTTTTTCCTGCTCAGCTACGTCTACTTTGGCCTGGTTTACCGCCATTGAAGAGGCCTTCATTCCAATGCTTTCAATATAATTTGATTCGTCAGTTATATCTGTAATGTTGACATTGAGTAAGGTTAGACCAATTTTATGAAGTTCAGGCTCAATATTTTTCTTAATAGAATCTAGGAAGCGTTCTCTATCTTGATTGATTTCTTCAATTCGTAAAGAAGCTACTGTTAAACGAAGCTGCCCAATAATAATCTCTGTAGCCATAGATTCAATTTCTTTATGGCCCAAGTCCAGCATCCGAACCGCTGCGTTGTTCATCACATCGGGAGTGATACCTACAGCTACTGTAAAGGTACTTGGTACGTTAACGCGTATATTCTGATGGGAAAGCGCTCCCTTTAATGGGATATGAATAGTACGTGGTGTTAAGTCCAAGAAGGCGTAGCCTTGTATTAATGGCCATATAAATGTTCCTCCCCCATGGTAGCATTGGACGGTTTTACTACCAGCTACTCGTCCATAGACAACAAGAACCTTGTTTGAAGGGCATCTACGATACAATTTAGCTAGAAAAAATATTGTAGAGAACAGGAATAAAAGAAACCCTGCTACAGTAATGCTTAAATATGACATATGAAACATAAATACCTTTATAGTGGTGCAACGACAACTGTTTTTTCGTCGCTTTTTTCAATAATTTTTACGCGCATAAATGAAGGTATGTCTTCAGGGTGGTTGGATATGGCATCAATTTCATGTGTAAAATTTTGTAAAGACATTGAAACTTTGCCTTTGCCCCCTTTTGGAATCCATTGATAAACATAACCCTCCTTTCCTATTGCATCTTCAATCCTATATATACTACCCGAGCTCTTAAGCTTTTCAGCTAACTTAAAAATAAAGTGAATAATCAGCGCTGCAAATATACCTGAAGTAAGGGCTATTACAATCGTAATAGAATCCTCAAGCCCAAATTCATTTTGACATGTGATAGCTGTCCATCCAAACATCATCAGAAATCCAGTGATCGTTTGCATAGGTAACCACTTGAATTTTTTAGAATATCCAGAGTTCTGACCTCCATTAATTATGAGAGTATTAGAAGATATATCACTCGTATCAAAACTATCGTGAGCGCCCATGCCGAAAAGATTAACTATAAATTGAATAATAAAAATACCAGAGCCGGCAAGAGCACAAAACCAAAAGATAGAGCTGAGTTTAGTCAACTCGTTAAAATAACTAATATAGTAAATTATAACTCACAAAAACGATTTTTTATAAAATCATCCTATAAATTATAATTGATTGCAATGGCAATAAAATCTTATTCAATATAACCCCTCTTATGAAAAAAAGAGCGTAGTTATCTATGCGTGGAAGAGCCTTGTTTAAAAGAGGTTATAGCTCTCCAAAACTACTCGGCTTTGCCGTATTTTAAGCCCTCCTTATTAGATAGTTTAAGGGAAGTAATCAAGCCCCTGAGAAGGGGTTCTAGTTGACATGAAAGGCTTGTCAACATATGGGCCTTCAAGGGCTGAAATCGTACTCTTTTTTAGCAAAGACCCTTAATGGAGGCAGCATAAAACCAAAACTCAGGTTTTTAATAAGATTTTGCAAAAATCGCATCTAGGGTAGCTGGCTTGCCCGTTAAAATACAGAAGCCGGCGGTTCCTGTCTGCTCTAAGGGTAGGCAACGGATACTCACTTTTAAATCATCCAATAACTTTTCAGTGGAGGGATCCCCACACCACTTAGCAAGAACAAACCCCTCTTTTTCTATAAAAAAGTTTTTAAATTCTTCAAAACTTTTCAGGTCTTTTTTAATATGCGCATCCCGGTAAGCAACTGCTTGCTGATAATAATTCTTTTGGATGGACTCTAGAAGTTTGAGAGATTCCTCACCTGCTTGGTCAATATTACAGGTTATCTTCTCTTTATGCGGCCCATCTCTACGTGTTATAAGCATCGTTTTTGCTTCCATATCACGAGGCCCTACCTCTATACGCAAAGGAACGCCTTTTTTAATCCACTCCCAATTTTTTTCCCCACCTCTTTTATCACGCTTATCTATAAGAATAGATAAAGGCTCCCCGTAAAATAACTTTTGGCGTAACTTCTCTGCGATGCTCTCTGCATAGGCAAATACAGAGGCTTCTAATCCTGGCTTTGGCACAACTGGAATGATAACTATATGCGCTGAGGCAATGCGTGGTGGTAGACGGAGTCCGTCATCATCACCATGACACATTATCATTGCCCCAATAAGTCGCGTTGTTATTCCCCAAGAGGTTGTGTAGACATATTCTAAACCTCCTGTTTTATTGGTAAAACGAATCTCAGAACCCTTGGCAAAATTTTGGCCAAGATAGTGTGAGGTGCATGTTTGCAGCGCTTTATAATCCTGCATCATCGCTTCTAGAGTATAGGTGTCCATGGCCCCTGGGAAACGTTCTCCAGGAGATTTTTCACCGGCAATTACAGGAATAGCCATAACATTTTCTATAAAATCTTTATAGACTTCCAGCATTTTCTTTGTCTCTTCAATAGCCTCTTGGGCCGTTGCATGTGCTGTATGCCCCTCTTGCCAAAGGAACTCTGTTGTTCGTAAAAAGATTCGTGGTCTCATCTCCCATCGTACAACATTAGCCCACTGATTTATAAGAAGAGGTAAATCACGGTAGGACTCTATCCATCTGGAAAATGCTTCACCTATAATTGTTTCAGAAGTCGGCCGTACAATAAGCGGCTCTTCCAGTTCTCCTGCTGGAACAAGTTGTCCATCTTTCATCTCTAGACGGTGATGTGTTATAACGGCGCATTCTTTTGCAAAACCCTCCACGTGAGCTGCTTCTTTTTGCAAATAACTCAAGGGGATGAAAAGAGGGAAATAGGCATTTTGATGTCCTGTTTCTTTAATTCTACGATCAAGAAAGCGCTGTATATTTTCCCAGATGCTATACCCCCAAGGCTTAATGATCATGCATCCACGGACGGGTGAATTTTCAGCCATATCCGCATGTTTAATCACTTGTTGAAACCACTCAGGATAATCTTGAACGCGTGTTGGTACTATAGCTGTTGTCATATCTTTCCTAAAATTATAGAGAAAAGAATATCCTTTTAATAGAATATCTGCAAATCGCTATCTTCTTATATCAAGACTTTTTATCGGCCATTATTGGGAAAAAAATTACTAATAACCTGATTATTGGGCTTCCATCCCTTAGAGGATTCCTGTCAATAGACCTTTTTAAAAAAATCGCCAATGGCCCTAGTCCGCTGATTTAAAGCTAGAATATTAGACCCTCTTAGGGGCAATCTATCAGCCTTCCGTGTGATTGATGGATGACGTTAGACGCTACCTAATTGTGATGCCCTGTGTTACTAAGTAATTATTAAATAAATTTTTGTTTTGTTTGCCATGCATCATTTGGGTCGCTCACAACATATGTGCCCGATACATAGTCCCAAATATTTTGCTTTTGCTTATCCCAAAATGGCATAAAGATGAGTACGCCAAGGGTGCAAATGATGGCAATTTGGGCGATAATACCAGCAAGTAAGCCACGAACCCAAAACATTTTTGCAAATCCAACTGGTCTAAGAGTACTAGCCTCAATGACTCGTAGTTTAAGCACTCGTTTTGCAGGTGTTTGACCCGAGGCAGCAGTCATATAAGCCCAAATGGACCAGCCGATGTAAAGAGTTGCAATTATCAGAACAATTTCAAGCAGGTAGGAACCTAAACGAATCCATGGATTCGCAATGCTCACGCCAGGTGGCAAAATTGTATTTGAATCACCTGCTGCGAAATTCGACATGATTTACCCTTTTCTTTTAGTATATAAAAATTAGTTAATTGTATCAAGATCGATCCTGGTCGACTCTATTGGCCTTTGGGATATTAGACCTCTTTCGAAAGTAGGGCTTTGACGCAAAATAAAATTTCCTTGATTCTGCAAGCTATTTGGAGCGCTATGAAATTTGAAAAAGTTAAAGGGCTAAATGATGAATAATTTCGTCGAAGGTCTGGGCTTAAGCGTAGAACTTTTGACAAGATGATTTCGATTTTGAGCCAAGCCTATAGAGTAAAAAAAATCAAAGGTGGCCGCAAGAGTAATTTGAGCGTCGAGGATATGCTTTTAATGACCTTAGAATATCTGAGAGAGTATGGAACCTATTTTCAGAACTTTAGAAGCGCTACTCAAAGATTGAGTTTGGTAAAAAATATTGAGGAGTACCCTGCTAAAAACCCCTTTAAAAGGGTAATTCCAAGAGAAATTATTTGCATTGAGCTCCTTATAGCTTCTATAATCATTGTTTAAAATTGAGATTATCGTAATGAAATATAATTTACCGCGCCAAGTTAGTCAGTTAGACCTTACCCCCATCATTAAAAGAGAAATTGAAAAGCAAAACATTTCCTTAAATTCTCTCACGAAAAAACACCAAGGAGAGCTTGCAACTATAGTAGAAGTCATCAAAACTATCGGACTGCCCGATTATCTTATTCTTCATAAATTACCCCATAACCTTGGTAAGGGAATTTTTTTACACCCAGATAAGGAGCCTCTATCACGAGGCCGCTTGATTGTCCCTTATTCAGGAGAGAAAGAAATTGTTCCGGCTGAATATGAGGGGGGCCATTATGCTTTTACCCCTTTAGAAAAGATCTACTTAAGTAAAGAGGAGCAGTTCTTTTTGAATAACTCCCTTACTTACAAGGCTAGACGCTCTTACACCCTGAAAATTGATGCTTCAAAAAAAGGTAACTTCGCCCGTTTTGTTAATCACTCAAGTACTCCCAATATAGAAGCGCGCTTATGCCGTGTTCCTAAAAATAGCTTTGGCTTAAAACCTACTCCTATCGAAGTGATCTATTTTGTTTCTAAAAAAATCCTTCCAGGCCAGCAATTACTTGTCTGCTACGAAGGAGAAGAAAATTGTTATTGGAATGAAGAGGGAGTAAAACCTTTTCCTATGAACCCCTCGACATTTCAACTTAACTCTCATCTAAAAATTATTTCGGAGAACTAAGTCTCCAGGTAATAACCTCCAGGCTCTCTACCTCCCTATCGTATCTGTGGACGTGAATACTCCTCCATCTAAAGCAGAAGGCTTCTCCACTACCCCAGTTCTACAGCGAAGAAGGGACTTCTGCAATGTGAGACTATACCTAATTGTATAGTCAGAGGCTTCTAGGGATTGGTTACCCATGCTATCTATTCCCAGAGCAAAAACTAACTGAGGGTTTGTTTAGAGGAACTTGTCTCAGCCTGTTCCGTTAACAGTGCTAGAGATTTTAACAGAAAGGCGAAATTCATAGTAGCCTTGCAATTACTAGGTATTCATTTTGTCTAAAGGATAAGTGAGAAGTTTTTTAAGAAAGAATGTAATTAAAATATATAGGGATTTTTATCCAGTGACAAGAAGAAAATTCTTTCCTTCAGGGGAGAGTTTTCTTCTTGTCACTGGATAAAATGGATTTTGAGCGGTTTTTTATTCCAAAGAACGGAGTCATAGCGGCCTTTTGTGATAAAGCCTATCCCAATCAAAAATGCAAATAAAACGACTTTCTGCAAAGCAGTCGCCTCCTAAGAGCTCCCTTAAGGTCAAGCGTCTAAAGCCCTACGCTCTTTTATTTTTCAACCTATGAGATCAGTTGCTGAAAAACTTATCTCAACACCCTCATCACCTAAAGGCCTGGAGTGATCACCCCTCCTCTTGCTCTTGCTTAATGATAGCGATCGTCACCAGGTGATCATTAAGGTCCCACTGGGAACCTTCTGTCTCAACAAAGAGAACTTCTACAGCTAAAATGTCCTCCATAATGACTTGTTTGTAGACATTAAATGCCTCTTTAATCGCTTTATCTGCTTGGATTTTAACACTTATCCTATCAGTAACTTCAAGACCTGCATCACGACGCATGGTATTAATCTTGTTTCGAAGCTCTCGTGCAAGACCCTCTTCAATAAGCTGGGGTGTCAGCGCTATATCTAAAGCAAGAGTAATCCCCTTTTCATGAATAGCAACAAGCCCTTCCTTAATAACCTTCTCAATCTGAACATCCTCTAGAGTAAGGGGAATAGAGCCCTTCGGTGTTGGAAGGTCAATAGCTTCTCCTTGGAGCAAAAGTTTAATAAGGCAGCTGGGCATAGCAAGAACTGCAGCCTGAATAATTGGCATAAGAGCACCCACTTTTTTACCCAGTATCTTGAAATTGGGTTTGATAGCATAAGATACATAGTCCTCTTCATTCTCCACAAAAATGATCTCTTTGATATTAAGTTCTTCAGCAATAAGCTGCTCTTCTTTTTGGAGGAACGAAATATCTGCTGCATATATATAGAGCTTACTCAGAGGCTGTCTTACCTTAATCTTCTGTTCTTTCCGTAAGCTATGCCCTAAACTAACGACTTGTTGTAAAATAGCCATTCCGGATTCGAGGTTCTTATCCTGGTTTTTTTTATCAGCAATAGGAAAATCTGTTAAATGTACACTCATGATCTTGTCATCTAACTCCCGCCAAATCATATCCGCCATAAATGGAATAAAGGGGGCGGCTACTTGAACAAAACGGCGTAAAACTGTGTAGAGAGTTGCAAAAGCTTCACGTCTGTCCTGGGTGTCAAGAGCCGACCAAAAGCGCTCACGTGACCTTCGAATATACCAATTGCTTAACTGATCTACAAAGGCCATTAAAGGTATCGCGGCCTTTGCTATATCATAATTATCAAGTGCTTCTGTAACATCTGTGATAAGACTATTAATTTTAGAGACGATCCAACGGTCAATAAGAGCTTTCGGTTCTCTTATTTCTTCCGGCTCCCAGGCATAGATACGAGCATACGTAGCTAGAAAAGAATAGCTGTTCCACAAAGGAATTAGTACTTGTCTTAAGGTAAGTTCTACGGCCTTTTCTGAAAAACGCAGGTCATCTCCATAGACAGCTGGGCTTGAAAGCATATAAAGACGTGTTGCATCCGCTCCATAGCGCTCAATAACAAGACTCGGCTCTGGATAATTTTTAAGCCTTTTCGACATCTTGCTACCATCTTCAGCTAAGATAATACCATTAACGATCACATTTTTAAAGGCGGGCTGATCAAAGAGTGCGGCTGCTAAAATCGTGAGAGTATAAAACCAGCCTCGTGTTTGATCGGCACCTTCAGCAATAAAATCGGCAGGGAAACCCAGATTCTTTTGATGCTCAAAAGGATAGTGGTTCTGCGCATAGGGCATCGATCCTGACTCAAACCAACAATCAAAAACCTCCTTAATACGGTGATATTCTACGCCGTTAATCGTAAAAGTCAGCTCATCGATATGATGGCGATGCAGGTCACTAACTTTTGCACCTGTGAGCGCCTCTAACTCTGCAATAGAACCAATAACACGGATATCTCCTTGAGCGCTTCTCCAAATAGGAATAGGCGTTCCCCAATAACGATTACGGCTAATGGCCCAGTCACGTGCCCCCTCAAGCCATTTACCAAAGCGCCCTATTTTTATATGTTCAGGAACCCAGGAAATCTGTTCATTAGCTTTCAAAAGCTTGTCTCGAAATGTTTCAACCGCCACAAACCACGTCGTTACAGCTTTATATATAAGGGGTGTATCTGAGCGCCAGCAAAAAGGATACCTATGATTGATCGTAGCTTGTGAAAAAAGCCTTCCTAAATCCTTAAGAATAGCTATAATAGCTTTATCTGCATCTTTAACAAAAGTCCCTTGAAACTCTTTAATAGGCTCAATAAAAGAGCCGTTATTATCTACAGGGCATACAGGTGTAATATTTTCTCGGCGGCAAGCATAAAAATCAACTTCCCCAAAAGCCGGAGCTGCATGCACAATACCTGTTCCCTCATCTACGGAAACACTTTCTTCTGCAATAACACGGAAGGCATTTGCCTGCTCTTTAAAATAACTGAAAAGGGGTTCATAGCGTATGCCCACAAGCTCTTTCCCCAAAGTAACCCCAAGCACTTCAATGTCTTCTGATTTAAAATGGAACTGCAAACGAGCCTGGGCTAAAATAAATTTACGCCCACTCTTTTTTTCAATAACTGTCGTATAAGGAATTTCTGGGCCTACCATAAGCGCTAGGTTAGAAATAAGTGTCCAGGGTGTTGTCGTCCAAGCAAGCAAATAAACATCGCTATCCATAACTGGAAAAGAAATAACAATGGCTGGATCTTCCACTTGCTTATAATTTTCAGAGGCCTCGAAATTTGACAAGGGAGTCCCCAGCTTAGCAGAAAATGGCATTACTTTATAACCTTCGTAGACAAGGCCTTTTTCATAAAGTTGTTTGAAAACCCACCAGACGCTCTCCATAAAAGAGGGATCCATCGTTTTATAGATATTATTAAAGTCTACCCAACGTCCGGATCTAAGAACTGTTTTCTTCCACTCTTTAGTATAGCGCAGTACAATGTTGCGGCATTCTTCATTAAAAGCCTGGATTCCAAACTCTTCGATGGCTTTTGAACCCGATAAAGAAAAACTTTTTTCAATCTCATACTCTACAGGTAACCCGTGACAATCCCAACCAAAACGTCTAGGCACATAATAGCCCTTCATTGTCTTATAACGAGGAATTACATCTTTAATTGTCCCAGCGAGTAGGTGCCCATAATGGGGCAGGCCTGTTGCAAAAGGGGGTCCATCATAAAAGCTAAATAAGGGAGATCCATCCCGGTTTTCAACCGATTTCTCAAAGGTTTGCTCCGATTCCCATATCTCTAAAATATGATTTTCTCGTTCTGAAATAGATTCTTTTTTTTCTTGAAACATAGAAAAGAATACTATCAGTAAGAGGCTTTTTTTGCCTTATAAAGTAGATAGAGAATAGCAATAAAACTCAAAGCGCTCATAAGCGGAATATTTAAAAAACCAAAATAGTTAATAAAACCCTCGCGGCAATTCGCACCTAAACCACAAAGATCAATCCCTGAAAAGCCCGGTATATAGATCTCTAGAACATGATAAGTCGCAAATAACAAACCGACAAATGCCAAAGCCCTTGCATAAGGGATTATCTGCTTATCCCTTTTATAGGAAGCCCTACCTAAAATAATAACAAGTGGATAAATAGCAATACGTTGATACCAGCAAAGATTACATGGAATGAACTTAAGAACCTCACTATAATAAAGGCTGGTAAGAGTTGCTAATGTAGCTATAAGCCATGCTAAATAAAGACCATAGCGACTAATCATGTAGGGCCTTTTCTATGTGCTCTTTAACAGAATCATAATCAAGCTCTTCTATACGTTTTCCGTTAATATAAATAGTAGGTGTTCCAAACTGAGTTGTCATCACCCTCTTAGCAAGATCCAAATTTTCTTTTAGCTTATTATTATATCTACCCATTTTCATGCTCTCTAATATCCTCTGCTCATTAATCCCTGGGACTTTGGCCACAATATCGTTAAAAAAATCGCTTTTATCAGAGCTCTCTTCTCCAGGAATTTGACCCTTATACACTTCTTCGACAAAAGGAAAGAAAAGCTGGGGGTTTTGCCTATTAATTTCTAAAGCAGCATTCGCTTTAGCTTTTGATCCTGGCAAAAAGGCGAGCAAAATAATGGAATACTGGACCTTGCCTGTATCAATATATTCCTCCTTAAGCTTAGGATACCCCTCTCTGCTAAAATGGGCACACCAGACGCAGTTTAAGTCTTCAAAAATAACTACTTGCACAGATGCAGCATGACTGCCGATAATTGGCTGACCCTCTGTATCAATGAATTGCGTTTTTGTAGGTGTATATTTAACGATAAATATACCTGCTAATAAAAAAAAGGCTATGCTTATCGTTACCAAAGTACGATCTATTTTTTTACCCATATATTTTTGTTGTATCAAATTGACAAATTAATAAAAATATCTATGATAGAATCATGCAAACAAAAATTTATCTTGATAGCTTTTTTCATCCTCAAACAGTCGCTCTTATCGGGGCCTCTGATAAGCTACGCAGTATCGGTTTAACCTTAATAAAAAACTTAAGCTCTTTTCAAGGCGAACTCTACCTTGTTAATCCCAATCGTAATTCCGTGCTAGGAAGAAAATGCTATCCCTCTTTGGATGCAATCGGCAAGCCTATTGATTTAGCTATTATTGCGACCCCTGCAAAAACAGTTCCTGAAGTCCTTAGAACTAGCAGGAATGTCAAGTCTATAGTCATAATATCGGCCGGCTTCAAAGAAATAGGAGCAAGCGGCCTTATTCTAGAAAAAAAATGCCAAGAGCTCCTTGGACCTATCCGTATAATCGGACCCAACTCGCTGGGCTTGCAAAACCCTTGGATAAATCTTAATGCCACCTTTGCTTCAGATATTGCCCTACCCGGCTCTATTAGTTTGATAAGCCAGTCAGGGGCTATATGCACTTCTATTTTGGATTGGAGTTTTAAAGCAAAGATCGGGTTTTCATCCATTGTTTCTGTTGGATCCATGATGGATGTAGATTTTGGGGATCTTATTAACTACTTAGGCGATGACCCACGGACAGAAAGTATTCTTATCTATATGGAAACAGTGGGTAATGCAGACTCCTTTCTGAAAGCTGCTCAAAAAGTATCTATTAAAAAACCTATTATCGTGTTAAAGACTGGTAGAACCCAAGAAGCCGTAATGGCTGTAGCTTCTCATACAGGGACTCTTGCAGGTAGTGATGAGGTCTTTAATGCCGCCATGAAGCGTGTAGGAGTACTACGTGTTGATACCCTTGAAGATTTTTTCTATATGGCGAGTCTCGTCTCATCTCAACCCAAGCCTCAAGGCCCACGACTTGCTATTATTACAAATGCAGGAGGCCCTGCCATTCTTGCAACGGATGCAGCCGTTCTTTCTGGAGCAACTATTGCAAAACTTAGTGAATCTACGATTAAAGAACTTAATACTTTCTTACCAGCTGCCTGGAGTCATCAAAATCCTGTTGATGTCTTAGGCGATGCTGATGCTTTAATTTATGCTAAAGCCTTAAAAATAGTTTCTGCTGATGAAAACGTAGATGGACTCCTAGCTATATTATCACCCCAGGATATGACACGTCCAGATGATGTAGCCGCCGAAATAATCAATCTCCAGTTTTCCTCTAAACCCCTTTTAGCTAGTTTTATGGGGGGGGCTTCCATGGAAAAAAGCTCCCTTGCTTTCCATGATGCTGGTATTACAACCTTCCCCTTTCCTGAAACAGCTGCACGTCTCTTTGCCAAATTTTGGCAATATAGCAAAATAACACCCGCTCTATTAGATCCTGTTATTAAGAAGAAATCCATTCCCCTTTTCGATAAAGTCTTAGCAGAAGGGCGCACTCTTTTAACTGAAGAAGAGTCTAAAAAACTCCTTTCTCTTTACGATATTCCTACTATACGTACGGAAGTCGCTTTTTCTATTGAAGAGGCTGAAAGCTTAGCTGCAGATATGGGCTTCCCTGTTGTTTTAAAGCTCCACTCCAAGACTATTACACATAAAAGCGACATCGGCGGTGTAAAATTAAATTTAGAAGACAAGGCAGCTGTTACTAAAGCTTTTAAAGAAATTCAGCTAAGTGCACGAGAGGCCTTTGAGGGTGTTACTGTACAGCCTATGATTAAAATGAATGGATATGAACTGATTGTGGGTAGCTATAGCGATGAACAGTTTGGACCGGTTATTCTTTTTGGGTTTGGGGGTGAGCTTGTAGAGATCTTTAAAGATAAAGCACTTGCCATGGCGCCCCTTAACCGCTTACTTGCTAGGGAACTAATGGAAGAAACCCGTATTTATAAGGCACTTCTTGGAACTCGTGGAAGAAAAGCAATTGATATAGCCGCGCTTGAAGAAATTCTTATTAAATTTTCACGAATGATCCTTGAGCTACCTATGATCAAAGAATGCGATATCAATCCCCTCATTGTTTCTCCCAAAGGGATCCTGGCTTTAGATGCTCGCGTCGTTCTTAATCAATGAGAGGATGTAAAGATTCACTTAGCTAAAGCAAAAGGCTTCTCCCAAGAGTTGCTTCCGCCACAACAAGGGACCTTGTGCTGATAGTTACACCCAATTGTGTAACAAGGGCTTCTAGAGTAACCTGTACTCCAGCTGTTTCTTCCAACAGCCAGATCCGTTTACAAAGAAGCTCGGATTAAAAACAATAGGCAAGAATTCATCCCTTCCCATGGCTAAAGCCAGGGGATTGCTTCGTCTCTTTGTTCATCCCTCCCCTGAAGGAAAGAGTTTTCTTCTTGCCACGGGATAAATCGAATCTCCACTTCTAATATTTAGAAGATCAAGCAACAATTTTTCTGTCAAATCTGAAGTCTTCTCTTCTTAGCCCTAATTTTTTATATTTTTTGTTACCTCACTCGGCCTCACCGAGCTATTTGATGGCTTTGCTCGGCCAAGTTTAGATCATTTTTTAACAAAATGTGATATATCTACTACTGCTAATCCATTCCTCATCTATTTCCATACAAATTACTGTTACGATTCTATTAAAGGAATCTTCATTAGAAAATAGTGCTCTAACCTAGTCCGGCTTCTTATCTCGCCATTCAACCTTTCTACGACATTCGTAATCCTGATTTTACTCCAGTGACTTCTTGGATAGCTCAAGAAGGTCATTACTTTTCGCTTGAGACCTTTAAGCTATGAAAACACTTATTCCCTTATAAGACCCTACGGGTATCTCTTCCCCTTGTAAACCTTTCAAGTCAAACGTCCATCCATTCTCAGTAACTACAGGGTTCATCAACATCACAGGAATCGTCTGTGCAATACCATTTTCGCTAGTTTTCAAATCGGCAACGTTAATAACCGCATTGGGTGGATTGTCTTTAAAGCTATCCTTACCTTTAGCCCAAGTGCCCATGAATTGAGTTAGCGTGATGTAACCGGCAAATTTCTGCGGACGGTCGCTAAAATACATTACCTTATCATCCATACCTTTAAGTGTGAGTTTATAACCCCCGTCGGTTTTAGTAATCACACCCGTATCAGCACTTAGCACAAACAAAAACGGGGATTTTCCCTCTACAAGGGCCTCCTCAAGCGAGGGTATTTTTTGCACCTGGGCAAATACTGGAGTTCCTGGTGCTTGCACCTGGGCAAATACTGCAGCTGGTAGGGATAATGTCAGCCCCAGAGCTGTGAAAAAATAAAGCACGCTCTTAATAGACGAAGCCAGCCCTACACCTTTTCGAACGGTAGCTGTTAATATTTCCACGAAGCCAGAGGGCATCACCCTATCCATACTAAGGGCACAAAGCGAAATTTCTGATTTTTCTTTAATTGAAAACATTTTTTTCTCCAGATTAAATCTAATTTTTCTATAAATATCTATTGAATAGATATACTTAATTATATATCTACTATACTTTTATATATCTGCCTATTAATTTATTATTATGATCGTATGTATATGAAAAAGAACCCCTCAAAACTTCAGGTTATTAGTTCTAAGCCATTAGAAATCTTCATTACTCTTAACAGAAAGAAGCAGAAGGCAATCCTGAGGATGCGTAATGCTTGGACAAATAAACTGGCTTGTAGCAAATCCTTTTTTACGTAACTTTAAGTGCAAATGGCTTAAGGCTTTGGCCTGATTGTGCCAGGAACCAAAAAAGAGTGTTATTAATTCACCCTTTTTTTCCAGCCTACCCATAGCCTTTGTAATAAGATTTACTGAACGATCATTAGCGCTAACTGTATGTTTATAAGGCGGATAGCATAAAATATTAGAAAGGTTAATAAAATCATATTTTTTTGTAGATAGCTTAAAAAAGCTTTCAACATTCAGTGGGTGAAAACTAATTTCTTTCATTGACTCTTGCGCTGATATATAGCTTTCTTCTGAACTTAAATAAGGATTAGCATCTAATATCTTAGAGTTATCCTTAATCTTATCAATGATAATATTTGCTCTTAATAAAGGGCTTTCTTCTTGTTGGATAATGAGACTATCAAAAAAATACCTACATTGCCTGCTAATAAACTGCCTTAACTTTTGATAAAGGGCTTCTTTAAAATAATTCAAGCTGCTCTGTAAACCAAAAAACTGCAAGAAAGTTTCGTAACAAAAAACCTTAATTGCGATCATCTTAAGTTCTGCAAAAAAACCGGCTATAGGACAAATATCTACACAGTCGATTGCCGCAGCCTTGTACATATAGGCGTTAAATGCAAAGTCTCCACTACCCGTTATGCATGCAATTTTTTTAGAGTGAAAATTATTTCTTAAAATATAATAGGCAATATATTCCGTAGTAAAAAGATAGGCTTGTCGCGTTAAAGGTGTGAAAATTTCAGGAGGACCCTGAAAGGTCTCTTTATTATAAGCCTGATTATTAAGCCCATATGTTTCGTAAAGCATACTTTGATTACTCATATTTTTTACGATATCTATATAAAGCCCTAAAGTCAAAAAAAAATTAACTGGCGCAATCTTCTCGAGATCTCTTGTGAGTTATAGCCTGATAACCTTACTTAAAACATGTTTTTCTAAACCCTAAGAATATCAGCCATCTTATCTATGACTTTCTCTTTAAGAAGCCCTTTAATTGAGGAGATGGCACTTAAAAAAGCTTTATCTGTGGAATATCCATGCACTTTAATAACAGGAACTTTAAGACCAACAAGAAGGGCCCCTGGATAATCAGACCAGTCAAGCCATAGCGGTTTTTCCAAAGATCCTTTAAGAGCTTTAAGAACCATCTTAGCTACGCCTTCTGCAGTTTTAAGAAGGATATTACCAGCCAAAGCTTCCGTGATGACAAGCTGCAGATCCTCTGTAAAAAGATTACAAGGTTCTATATTACCATGAAATATAACGTTTTCTTTTGAAGATAGCTCTTGTAATAACAAATAGGCCTTCACCCATTCAGGAGCTCCCTTAGTCGATTCTTGACCGATATTAAGAAATCCCATTTTGGGATGGGCTATACCTGATGCCTTTAAAAAGGCGATCCCCAATTTAGCAAACTCCAAAAAGTCTTCAGCCTTAACATGAATGTTAGCCCCTAGATCACCTAAAAGAACCTGACCTTTTAGGGTTGGCAATTTCGTCATTAAAGCCAGCTTCTTCGAGGGAAGTAGCGTTTCTAAATAAAGGCGTGAAGAGGCAATTAATGTACCTGTATCCCCAGCTGTAATAAAAGCATCCGCTTTGCCTACAGCTATTAATTGAACACCCATCGTAAGAGAGGTTTTTTTGCGACGAGCGACTTCTAGCGGATTATCTTTTTCACTAAAAATTTCGCTTGCATAATGGGCCTCATAACAGGGAGGCAGCTTACAGCTCTCATGGACAATAAAAATATATTTAAAAGGAAAACCTGCAGCCATCACAGATTTAGCGATAGCTACTGGTTCCACGTCACAACCCATCAGATCAATTGCGACTATTGGGGTACTAAACTTTTTCTTTAGCAATAATTGATTTTCC
The DNA here is from genome assembly GCA_009885615.1 of Parachlamydiales bacterium. Taxonomy (GTDB): domain Bacteria; phylum Chlamydiota; class Chlamydiia; order Chlamydiales; family VFKH01; genus VFKH01. Next base: position 16,048 of record VFKH01000022.1, on the reverse strand, counting down.
ACCATAAAAACCACAGGCTCCACAGATTCTATGGGATATACAACTTGCTGCACAGTTGCTGCAAGTAGAAAGCATTAATGGTTTCTTTGCATGATGAGCGCGCTTTGTATTTTTACGTGCATTCGAATGTCGATTACGTGGTACTGCCATAACTTTCCTTCTCTATATATCTTTTTAAAGTCTCTCGCTCAGGACAGTCCCCTTCTTTGCACTCAGCATAGGAAGGAATGTCCAGTAAAATAAGCTCTCTCACAAGAGACGATGGATTAAAAACAGCTCCCCGAATTGAGGAAAGGGGCTCAATATGCCTACCTTCCTGGATCTCAATCTGGAAATTAAATTTGTCATTACAGACAGTACAATTCACCAAGCATCGAGCTTTAATAAATTGCCACTCAATAATAAGCTCATGACCTGCTAAATACGCTTTGAAAGAAACTTCTACTGGTTCTATAACCAGAACGCCCACTTCTTCAGCATCAAAAATTTCTGAACAATCAACAGACTCATTAAAAATATTTTCTTGGCCTTCTTTCAGGCGGTCAATGTAAATACGCATAAAATGGCCATCATTTTAGCTGTTTAGCTCATTCTTTGCTACATAAGATTTCGATCTTAGTGGCAATTTTAAAATATCCCATCTTCTTAACTCATGCCATGCAGATAAAGCTTAAAAATACTCTGAATAATAAACAGACTTTCCTTGAGTAACCCTCCTTAAGACTAGATCCAAACTATCCTCAAAAGAACCTTGATACAGATAACTTTTTGATTAAAAGTCCCAGCCCACGAACCTACGTTTTCGATGTATGCGTTATAATTACCTAGGCCTTAAAATTTAACTACTACCAAAATCATCTAACCGGAAATATTAGACTTCTAGATCATAGCCTCTTATTGGAGGACCTATTATCTGATTAAATTCTATGCACAGCCTCCTTCGTTGAAACGATTCTGGAAGAAGTCCAAACTCTTTTTTTATAAAATCAAGAGTTACTCATCTGCATAAGTAGCTACCCATGGTTTTAAGGCTGAAAAGGGGCGCCGCTTTCATCTTCAGGGTGACCAAGCTCTTGCTCATAAAAATCCCTTTGCTTAAGAACTACTACAACTTCTTCTTGGAGAGCCTCTAACTGATCCTCTTTAGCTTCAATTAAAGCCTCCAACTGCTCTCTTTCCTCCTGCATATTCTTAATTTTAGAGAAGAGCTGTTGCAGTTTTTGATCAAGCTGTTCAATATGATGTTTAGCTTCTTTTTTTTCAGAAATAGCAGTTTCCTTAACAGCTGCTTCTGTTATATCTGTAGGTTCTGCTATTAGATCTGTGCCCACAACTGTAAGTGCCACAGCTGCTAGCAGGGGGAAACGTTTAAAATATGCCATAATAGGATCTTTTTATGTTTAAAGTATTTGTCATGATCTTATCCCTCTTTCTCTTTCATTTGCAAGGGCAGAATTATACTTTAAAAGAATCCCTACAAAAAGCAGAAGTTGGTGACTATATCGTTTATGATACAGCTCGCTTTTACACGATGCTCTATGTTAAAAGCTTTAAAAACGATCTCGTAACCCTCGAAGAAGTAAGTGTTGCAGTTGACTGTATTAATAGTATGAAAACGGGCTCACAGCCCTTTGACTTCGTTTCTTGGCTTAAAAAAGGAGCTTATAATGCCTCTTCTTGGATTACTTATACATTCGATTTAGACAAAGGGAAAATACTTCATACCTTTTCTTGTACAAAAAAAACAAACCAGTCTCCCAACACTCTTTTGGCAACTCTTTTAAACCTCTCTTGTACGAAAGCCCCTTCTCGAAAAATGACAAAGAAAGGAGCTCTTTGGAATCCACCCCTTCCCTTCAACGGCAGCTTACTAAAAAAAGATACCGAAGAATGGAAAGCTCTCTGGCCAAATGATGGTTCTCTCCTTGCAGGATCCCATTTAACACTCTTTACAGCTGAACCACCTCTTCTAACTCTACCTTATTGGATTGAGCTCCAAAAAGATCAGAGACGTGTTCTTTTACGAGCCTTTGCTAGTGGAAATCTGGCTTCCCAAAATCACAAATAAAATTAATAAAGTTTCATTCAATCAAGAAAAATGCAAAAAGACAAGATACCGGTGGTGATTTAAAATAATCAATCACGGCGACATGTAGGGTGAACGATTCTCGAAAGAGAGTTTTCAATTCTATTTTAAGGTCTGTTTTTTCTTTCATATGGAGAAGTCATCGAGTGTTATCCGAAAAACAGCGTAGAGGCGCGATGAGTCTGAGACATCTTGTTTTGTTTTTATGCATTTCACTGTGGGGCATGATTCTCACTGCAGATGAAAAACTCCCCCCAAGTCGACCGCAGCCGGCAATTCTTTGGCAGCCCTCGGCTGAGCATATGGCGTCAACAAATATCGCTGAATACGTAAACTGGCTAGGCCGTGAGCGGGGGCTCCATTTCGACCTCGCCGATTATAGGGCGCTTCAAAGCTGGTCTTCGAGCGAGATCGAGCAGTTCTGGTCGTCGATCTGGGATTACTTCGATCTTCAGGCTGACGGCGATCCAAGCGTCGCCCTCGTTGACAGAGCGATGCCTGGAACGGACTGGTTCCCGCATACGTCGCTGAACTTCGCTGAACAGATCTTCCACGGCAAGGATCGCGACGCCTTAGCCATCGTCGTGCAGAGCGAGCTTCGCCCTATGCGCGAAGTCACTTGGGGCGAGTTGAGAAATCAGACAGCCGCTATAGCGGCCGGGATGGAGCGGCTTGGGATCGGCCCAGGTGATCGCGTAGCCGCCTACCTGCCAAACAGCAGCGAAGCGATCGCCGCCTTCCTCGCGGCGGCAAGTATCGGCGCAATCTGGTCGAGCTGTTCTCCTGAAATCGGCGCCGAAAGCGTTGTCGAGCGCTTCTCGCAGATCAAGCCAAAGCTGCTGCTGACAGTCGATGGTTACTCCTACAAGGGACGGCGCTTCGATCGCATGGGGGAGGTTGCAAAGATTGAAGTCGCGCTCCCTACCGTTCAGCACACAATCGTCCTGGACTACCTAGAAGAGTCACCCGAGCTTGCTTCGCTGCGATCGGGTCTTAGTTGGAAAAAAGCTTTTGAACCGGCTGCAAAGCCACTCAGTTTCCGTCGCATGCCGTTCAGTCATCCACTTTGGGTTCTTTACTCCTCGGGTACGACGGGCCTGCCCAAGCCAATTGTTCACGGCCACGGCGGCATCCTGCTGGAACATCTGAAGACAGGGTGGCTCCATTTAGACGCCCGCGAAGGCGACCGCTTTTTCTTTTACACAACGACCGGCTGGGTTTTTTGGAACTCCCTGGTTGGACTCTTACTGACCGACGCCGCGATCGTGCTCTACGACGGCAGCCCGGTATGGCCTGAGCCCGACTCGCTTTGGCAGATCGCCGATGAGGCGGGCGTGACCTGCCTCGGCACCGGCGCGGCCTATCTCGTTAGCTGCATGCGCAAGGCCGTTGTACCGCGCACAGCGAAGCGCCCGCTTTCGCAGCTACGCTCGATCTGTTCGACGGGTTCACCGCTTCCGCCGGAAGGGTTCCGCTGGGTTAACGAGCAGTTTGGCAACGAGCTGTGGCTCAATTCGTTTAGCGGGGGAACCGATGTCTGCACGAATTTTGTCGGCGGATGCCCCCTCCTCCCGGTCTATGAGGGCGAGCTTCAAGCAGCTTGTCTCGGCGTCAGCCTAAAGGCTTTTGACGAGGCTGGCGAGTCGCTGATCGGCGAGGTGGGGGAGTTAATCATCACTGAGCCGCTGCCCTCCATGCCGGTCAGCTTTTGGGGTGACGACGACGGCAGCCGGCTGCGTGAGAGCTACTTCGAGCTCTACCCAGGGCTCTGGCGCCATGGCGATTGGATCGAGATCACAGAGCGAGGAACGGCTATTATCTACGGCCGCTCCGACTCGACGCTTAATCGTGGCGGAGTTCGGATTGGAACCTCTGAGATCTACCGCTCCGTACTGCGAGAGGCTGGGATCGCCGATGCGCTTGTAGTAGACCTGCCAAGCGACGTGTCGGGGGCTGAGAGTTCGATTCTGCTGTTCGTGTCGCTCGGTGAGGGAGTCGAGCTAGACGAGGCGATGGTCGAACGGATTCGCGGCGACCTGCGCAAGACATGTTCACCGCGGCATGTGCCCGATCAGGTGATCGCAGTCCCGGTAGTGCCACGGACGATCTCTGGAAAGCTGCTCGAGGTACCGGTCAAGCGGATCTTGCTGGGCGCGGACCCTGAGAAGGTCGCCAGCCGCGGTTCGCTAGCCGACCCTGACTCGCTCGACTGGTTTATTGCCTTCCATTGTCGACGAGAGCCATAGCCTTTCGCTGGAGGGGGGCGCCGTTGCTGCCCTGGTGTTGCAAAAGGAGCGGGTCATGACTAAGAAGCAGCAGTTACATAAGGGTCTGATCGTCGCCGGAAAGCGGCCCGAGGCGATCAAGATGATCCCCGTAATTCAGGCGCTTCAAAAGTCTGATTTCTGTGAGCCGGTCGTTGCCCGGACCGGGCAACACAAAAGGAGGGTTGACGAGCTTTTTAAGCACGCGGGCATTGATCCGGCAACCAACCTCGCTGCCGGCGGCGCCAACATCAACCTGCTCTGGATGCATGTGATCGACGCCCTAATCTGGGGCCAGACGCTTCGTCTTCCGTTCGATCAGCCAGAGATCGCTGAGCTATACAAAGGCGATTCCAAGATCGTGCTCGTAAGAGCCGCCTGAAACAAAGATAGGCCAATATCTCAAAATTAGTGACGAGGTCAGCCTCTTTTACTAGCATATTGGCAGCTTCCTATTTTGAAGTGTTTAGGGGCACTTTTTCTATAAGAAATAGGTGAAAAGGCTGTTTAATCATCCATTATGAACAACTTTATATAATCTTTAAAAATTCCCTAAAAAAGAGGATCGATTCCCTATTTTTCAAATTTATAAAAATGCATAGTACTGGTAATCAACAGCTAAAAAATAAGTTTTGCAATATTAAAAAAATAATAGTATATTTTCGTAAATAGTTAATAAAAGGGATCTTAGGAAAACCAGCTCTTGTTATCAACAAAACTTCCACACTCCCCTCCTAAGATCCCACACCCCTCTTCTTTAAAAGGCGTAGATATAGCGTACTTTAAGGGACTCCCCTAGAAATAAAACCCCTCCGATTCTAATTGCTCACCGAAATGGTTAGCTGAGGCTATAGAACCATTTAAAGCTGCTTCTATAGCCTCAGCTCGCTTAGATTTAATGATCTCTTTCTTAAGTAGAAGTGATAGCCCCTTGTGAAAACCAGGTAGTAACTTCCCTGCCGACTTTCATGAAAAACTGGGATCTAGGAAGCGATAGCCTTCAGGAAAATCCTCCCAATGCTTATCTAACAGCAACCACATCGCAGGGAAAGGGCACAGACGTAGAGGCGTTGGCTGTTGCGGTTGTCCTCTTGCGACCTGAAAGGTTCTCAGAAAGGTCTTGGAAGTTGCAAGTAGCTGGATCGGGTAGCGAGCTGCGCCCGAGGCAAAGACAAAAATCCAGGGTGGGCTATACAATGACCACGTGCATGCGCAGTCAGGCAGTGAAAGCAGTGAGAGCATGTGGGGGTATTTTATCTCGAGAACAAAAGGCTAGTAAAAAGGGCTATCGTAGATAAGGGTTATCGTGGCCATAAAGTTGAGAAGATCTAAATCTACATTTCTGGCGTAAAAAGGAAATGCAGCAGAGAATTTAAAGCGCAAATTAATCGTAGAAAGTCTACAGAACCACGAATTTGTCCTATGAAAAGTGATGGTAAGCTTGGAAAAAACTTGGTCTGCAACCAAGGTTAGGAGACTACTTAACCCCATGGCTTTGCGCAATTGGGGAGAATTTGCGAATTGTTCTTAACCGATTGCCTTTAGCTACATCCCAGCTAAAAAGAGGAACCTTATTGCTTGTTTGGCCTTATAAATTATTTATTTTTTATGATGTATCAAGCTTTTCAGGCTCGACTAATTAACAGAATGATAATAATTACGATACCCCCTCTTAATGTAAATTAATATTTATAACATTGTTCGAATAATAGATCTTCCCCCAATCTAATCATTGAAAAACTCCCCTTATTAACTAAGGTTCTGGTATAGAAAAGCAATTTTCAGTTAGCCTTGTTGCTTATGGTATTATTTCATCGTAATCGCGCTTGGCGTCTCTATAAAGAACTTTCTAAAAATCCTAAAGGTATTGAAGAGCCCCTTGAAGAACTTAAAGAGGCTGTTTATCATAAAAGCGGTAAAGAAGCTTACCGCCTGGGCCTGGCTCTGCAAAAAAAGAAAAAACTTAGCAAAAACTGGATTGAGCATACAAAAGAGGGCATTATCGCTATTCTCTTTGCCCTCATTGCAGCTACCATTATTCGGACTATGTGGTTCGAACTCTATGAGATTCCTTCTGGATCAATGCGACCAACCTTCCAAGAGGGTGATCACTTGGTGGCCTCTAAAATTAGTTTTGGTATCAATGTCCCCCTCATACCAGAACATTTTTTCTTCGAGCCTAATCTCGTACAACATGACCAAGTTGTTATTTTTACCGTAGATAATATGGCCGTTCAAGATCCTGATACGACCTATTTCCTCCTTTTCCCAGGCAAAAGAATGCTTATCAAGCGTCTTATCGGCTTGCCAGGTGACCACCTTTATTTTAGTCAGGGTAAAATCTATGGCGTAAATAAAGAGGGCGAGAAATTTACTATCGAAAGTGAGCATGTTCCCTATATTAATTTCGAAGGCCGAATATCAACCAAAGACCATACTCTTCTTTTTGAGCAAAGCGGACAGCTCATGGCTAAATGGGAGTTTCCGAATAATTCTTTTATATATAAGGATGGGCATTTTATAAAAGGGGATTACTTTGGTGCCTCCTGGGGACTTGATAACTACGCCATGGTTAAAATAATGGGTGATGAGCTCCAAATAGCCTCATTCCCTTCTTTAAAAGACCCCCTTTTCCTCAATAATCATCCACTATTAAAACCAAGTTTCTTGACAATTCCCCTCCATGATCTACACAAAAAACGTCTCTGGCAGTTACTCTCTACTTCTCGCTTTACTGTCAAAAATGGCCGTTCTGGAGGCCTCCAACTTCCAGGTGTTCCTGATGGAACTTATCAAATGACCAAAGGTGTTTTTGAGGAAGTTTTATTTGCTAGCCGTACTAAAAAACTCCCCTCAACGCACCCCCTCTACAACGAAGAGCTTTTACCCACTCTCTTTAATGGAGGCATCGACTTTTCTAATATCTATACCAAAAAAGCACTTCCCTTCTATCCTCAACGCTTTGCTTATTATGATCAGGGTAACTTAAAAATAGATGGCACTATTATTTATACAAAAGAGGATCCTTTACTCGAAAACTTTGTTAAAAGGCAGAAGTCTACAGAACATCCTTTTATAGATAAGGCTTTTGATCCAACATCTGATTTTATTATAAAAAATGGACTAAAAATACCCGATAAAATGTATTACGTATTAGGAGATAACTATACTAATAGTGCTGATAGTCGCGACTTTGGATTTTTACCTGAGGACAATATCAGGGGAACGCCCTCCTTTCTTTTCTGGCCACCGGGTACTCGCTTTGGCCCTCTAAGTAAGGCCCCTTGGCTATCCACTCCACATGCTATTACAGCACTTATAGTGCTCGCTTTATCTCTTGCTTCCTGGCGTTATTATTATAAGATTCCGCGTTCATGAAAGACCCTAAACGTATAGCCATTGTACGCCGTAATGGCTACGGTGATCTCGTCTGCATAGCCCCTCTTGTGGCCTGTATATCAGAAAGATTTCCCATGGCAGAGATCACTCTTTTTGTAGAAGAACGGAATAAAGCCTTAGTGCCCTACCTTTTTCCAAAACATAAATACGTTTCTTTTGGAAGAGGCTCTGAATATTTAGAAACCCTAAAAACAGCCTTAAAACAATCCCCTTTTGATCTTGTTATCTCCTCTAAGCCTAGCCCTTTCAAGTTAAATAATATTTTCTTAGGACTTCTCAAGTCCCCTAATAAAATGGCTGTTACTCAAGGTAAGGGCTGGCATGAAAGCTTTATCACCACAAAAAGACCTTATATTCAGGAGGGCCACCAAGCTCTTCGTTGCCTACAAATTTTTGACCCCACCATTAAAGCAATCGATCCCGCGTGGCTTCCTCGATGCATTGTAAAACCACTAGCTCTTAATCTACCCCACCCTATTCTCTTTTTTTCCCTTATTAACAATCGGGAGGCTAGCCAGCTGACGCTGGAACGCTTTGCAGCTATTGCCAATAAGATTCACCGCAAAAGACCCTTTAGTGTAGTCCTCTCAGCACCCTTGCAGACAGTCTTCTCTCACCGCCTTGAAATGCCGACACACCTCATCTCCCTCTCTTCTTTTGAAGGGTTCATCTCCCTACTTGCAGCCGTTGATATTGTGCTTTCTGGTGATGGAGGCCCCTGCCATATCGCCGCTGCCCTCCAAAAACCTCAAATAGCTCTCTTTGGTAAAACGCTTCCTGAGCAATGTAGCCCACTCTCCCCTCATGCCACCACCCTTTATGATCCTATTAATGTAAACAACATCGATCTAGCGCTTATAGAAAATGCTTTGGAGAGCGCTCTTACTAAAATTTCAGTTTAACGAAGCTTGCTCCTAAATACATCACGTCAGAAAGACAACTCTGTGGAAACTAAAGCCGCAGCAACTAACAGTCCCAACTTTTACCCTTTTTAGAGAAAACCCCGTTGAACTCGAGTTGAGAGCTCTTCAAAAGAGCAGATCTTATCTACAGCTTTTTTTATAAAAATTCGAAAAAATTTTGTGAGTTCCTAAGCCATCTCAAGGGTTATTCAGCCCATAAGCCCCAGCTAAAAAACGGCCTACTAAAATATTTTATTTATATTTTATATTTGACATTTAAATGATCTATGAAATTCTATCAGTTCTTTGCACACAGAGTTTTAATTATGATCTCTTCCAAATGGCGTGAATTTATTCCTGAATCTTATTTGCGTTTAAAGGAAAATTACACATTTTCTCTTTTTAAAAAAGATTCTATCGCAGGAATGACCGTGGCTCTTATCGCCCTGCCTTTATCTATTGTATTGGCTATTTCATCAGGGGCTACACCTGTCCAAGGAATTTTAACAGCAATTATTGCAGGATTCTTAACATCGGCTTTCGGTTCTAGTCGTGTGCAAATTGGTGGCCCCTCGGCTGCTCTTATCGGCATTATTTATACGGTTATTCAAAAAACCGGATATAATGGCCTTTATCTTTCCATGCTTTTAGCATCTCTTTTTTTAATTGTTCTTGGTATTTGCAAACTAGGGTCTTGGATAAAATATATTCCGCTCCCTTTAATCACCGGATGTACAAGTGGCATTGCTCTCTCCGTTTTTTCTTTGCAAATACAAAATTTCGCAGGAATAAAACTTGCCACCGCTCCATCAAATTTCACAACAGCTTGGAGCTCTTATTTTCATGCCTTTTCAACGATCCATCCTGCCACCCTTTTGATGGGTATCGGAAGCTTAGTTACTATTTTACTCATCCAACGTTTTCTTCCAAAAATTCCTTGGGGGCTTTTTGTTATCGTTTTAACAACTGGAATTTGTTTCTTTTTTGATTTATCTATTGCAACCATTGAGAGTGAATTCGGGCATTTCTCAAAAACTTTACCCAGCCCCAGATTACCAAGCTTTTCTATCCCTTCCGGACAATTGAGCGAAATATTTGGAAATGCTGTTACAATTGCTTTTATCATTAGCATAGAATCTCTTATTTCCGCTTTAATCGGAGAAAAGCTCTTAAAAGGAGACACTCCAAGGACTAACTGTGAACTGATTGCCCAAGGCATCGCTAACATGGCATCAGCTCTTTTTGGAGGGATCCCCTCCGCAGGGGCCATCCCTAGAACAGCCGTCAATGTGGAAACGGGGGGAAAAACTCCTTTAGCCGGAATCATCCATGCCTTAACCCTCTTTTGTTTTCTCTTCTTTTTCTTTTCTGTTGTTGGACAAATTCCACTAACAGTTCTCGCTACTATTTTGATTATAATTTGTTGGAAAATGTTCGATATCAAGCTTTTCCTACAGATTTTAAAAGCTCCTTATGGGGATCAGATCATCTTGATTATCTCTTTTCTTTTAACCCTCTTCATGGACATAAAAGCTGGTATTTTAATTGGAGTTACTTTGGCCACCTTTATCTTTATGAAACAAATGAGCAAAGCTTCAAAAGCCGCTCTTCTTCCCTCCGTTCCCAAAGAAGTAAAAATCTATGAGATCCAAGGCCCCTTCTTTTTCGGCAACGATCATATCCTTAAAAAAATCGCCTCTTCAAAAATCCTTATTCTTCAGATGCACTATGTAACGCTTATTGATGTGACAGGGATATTTGCTCTAAAAGAGCTTTTTGAAAAGTGTAAGAAAACAAATACCCATCTTCTTCTTTCTGAAATACTTCCTCAAACGCTCATCGATCTCAAGAACTTTGGGGTTATTGATTTAATTTGTAAGGAGAACATCTTCCCAGACCTGCTCTCAGCCAAAAATAAAGCTGAGGAGTTACTCCTTTAAAACTTTCTATTGGAAAAGATTTTTCTTAAATTAGTCGACCCTGAAAAAATCTCCATATGTAATTGAGAAATTGATTTTAGAGCTTTTTAAGTAGTATCCTTCGCAAGCCCTTAAGGGGCACCTGTAAAATCTACTCGCCTGATGAGGGGACTTTAAATGTTACAGCATTGCTAGGAACTATCGGTGTCGGGGCTGTGGAAACTTGGATAAAAATCCTTAAAAAGATCTATAGTCTTCATGAGCTAAATGTTAAATGTAGAGCCTTGCACGATTAAGGAGAATTTGCGAATTCTTCTTAACCGATTGCCGTTAACTACGGCCCCTCCTAAATAGAGGAGCCTTGTTGCCTATTTTGGCTTTAAAATGATTATTCGACAGCGAAAAATCAGATCTTTGCAGGGTCAACTAATAAAATTAAACTGTATCAAATGGAATAATAACGCTAATAATCGTAATCAGTACTAATGAGAAAATAAACATTTGGCGCCCCCAAAGAGCCTCATTTTTGATCCGAAAACCTTGAAGGGCCAGTAAAAGCCACACCATATTTAAAATGAGAAAAGCTACTAAATAAATAGTCCCTGTATAATGAAAAAGAGTCAGAAGCGATCCAACAATAAGAAAAAGTACTATATAAATAACAGAATGGATTTTTGTTCGCAGCATTCCTTTTATTACAGGTAATACAGGGATGCCACCGGCTTTATAATCATTAAAGCGGTAGATGGCAATCGAAAAAAAATGGGGCATCTGCCAGAGTACCATCATACTAAATAAAATAAGAGCTCCCAAATCAAATTGGTTGCTAACAGCACAGTAACCCACAACAGGGGGAACAGCTCCAGCGAGGCTACCAATAGCTGTTCCATAAATAGTACGTGACTTCCACATGCTATAGATTACAACATAGATAAAGAAACCTATATCTGCGACAAAAAGCGTTAGAGTATTCGTGTAGGCAAACAATAGCCCATTACCAATAACTCCTAGAATAACCCCGAAAATAAGGGCCTTGCGCTCAGAAATAAGCCCTTTAGCTAAAGCACGATTTTTTGTTCTATGCATTTTTTTATCGAGATTGCGATCTATATAATTATTAAAAACACAGGCGGAGGCCATAATAAAACCCAGGCCTAAGAGTGTTATTACAAATAACATACCCTGCCCTAAACCCTTTGCTGCCAAAAAAAACCCAGCAGCATAAGTAATCAAATTACCCATAATAATACCGGGCTTTGTTATCAAATAATAATTGATCATTTATCCATCACCATTTCCTTCATCATACGATCATCTAAGTCTTTCATAATCCATAAAGAGCCCACAACAATAATTAAAAGAATCAATACCATAAAATAAAAAATAAGAGGTTCCCAATGCGGTTTAAGACCTTTTCGTAGGTGTAGAAAAAAAAGTAACTGAACTACCCCCTGTATAAGAGCCATACCTACGATACTATATATTAAGAGAGTTCTCGGAAGGAGTTTTTCGATCACTAGAATAAAGGAAATCAGTGTTAATAATATGGAAAAGAAAAATCCAATCGCATAAGCCTTGTAAGTACCATGCCATTCTTTCTGTATCTCTTCTAAGCTTAATTCTTTGCTCATTTCAAATAACTCCCATTAAATAGACAAAGGTAAAGATGAATATCCAAACCAGATCAAGAAAATGCCAAAACATACTAAAGATAATAAGTCTAGAAAAAGTCTCTTTAGTAACACCTTTAAAAAGCAGCTGTCCTATAACTATAATCATCCAGAAAAGCCCAATAGAGACATGAAGTCCATGTGTTCCTACAAGGGCAAAAAAGGAGCTCAGAAAGGCACTTCTCCTCCAGCTATTCCCATCAGCTACCAATCCTGAAAATTCTGTAAGCTCCATGGCAACAAAAGTGGCTCCACAAATAAATGCTACGGCCATCCATATTAAAGCACTTTTTTTATGATTCCTGATCACTGCCAAGATACCCAGTCCCCATGTGGCGCTGCTAATAAGTAAGCATACTGTTTCTATAAATGCCCTAGGCAAACTATAGATATCTTTGGAAGAAGGCCCCCCAAAGGTACTTGTGTGAAGTACCGCATAGGCAGAAAAGAGCGTTGCAAAAATTAAACAGTCCGTCATCAAATATATCCAAAAACCCAGTGTTTTTTTGAAAAAAACATCTTGGTGAGGATCAGGAGTACTTATATCTGCATGAAGTTCTATTATAGGATCTACTGTCATAGCCCCTCCATCTCTTTGACCTTTGCGGCCAAAATCAGATCATGTTCCTCTTTACTCGACAGTCTAATAACTATAAAAATAATACCTATTATAAAACTGAGAATGGATAACCAGGTAATGTGCCATGTCATTGCAAACCCAAAAATAAGCGCACTAAGTCCTATATAGAGGGCCATCGGAGTATTTTTGGGTAAATAAATATCCTCATACTCTTTGGACTGTATCGCTCCTGTACCTTTTTTCGTGGCCCAAAAAGGATCAATTTGATCAACAATTGGAATGATAGCAAAATTATAAATAGGCGGTGGTGAGGAGGTCGTCCATTCGAGGGTTCTTCCATTCCAAGGATCTGCTCCCGGCAAGTTTTTTTTTCTAACTCCATCTCTGATACTCAAAAAGAGTCCTATTATCTGAATAGTTGCTCCGCATAAAATAATGAAGGCTCCAATACCGGCAAGAATAAACAAAGGCTGCCATCCGGTTGAGGCATCATAACGATCAAGGCGTCTGGTAGCACCCATAAATCCAAGCATATAAAGTGGCATAAAGGCTGTTAGAAAACCTAGAAACCAGCACCAAAAAGCAGCCCTATTAAGTTTTTCACTGAGCATAAAGCCTGTAAATTTTGGAAACCAATAGGTGAAGCCTGCAAAAAAGCCAAAAAGCATGCCTCCAATAACCATTCCATGGAAGTGGGCTACCAAAAATAAGCTATTATGAGCTTGAAAGTCAACAGGGGGTGCAGAAAGCAGCATGCCTGTCATGCCCCCTACTGTGAAATTAAGTACGAAAGCAAAAAACCAAAGCATCGGACTTGTAAAGTGCACCCTACCACGAAACTTTGTAAAGAGCCAATTGAAAATTTTAACTCCTGTGGGAATGGCAATAAGCATCGTCATAATTGCAAAAAAAGCATTTACATTAGGACTGGCTCCCATTGTAAAGAAGTGATGTAACCAGACTAGAAAAGAGAGAATGGTAATGCTAAGAAAAGCCCATATCATCGATACATACCCGAAGAGCCTTTTTTCAGAAAATGTAGGCACGATTTCGGAGAAAACACCAAAAATAGGCATAATTAAAATATAAACCTCGGGATGACCCCAAGCCCATATAAGATTGACATACATCATGGGGTTACCTCCCCCTCCGATAGTAAAAAAATGCATGCCTAAGTAACGATCTAAGGTTAGAAGAGCAAGCGTTGCAGTAAGAATTGGGAAAGCAAAAATAACAAGGGCCATTGTACAGAGTGCACTCCAAACAAATATGGGCATTTTCATCAGCCTCATCCCAGGACAGCGCATTTTTAGGATAGTTACTAAAAAATTGATACCTGAAATAGTACTACCTATGCCTGCAATTTGTACCGCCCATATCCAGTAATCAATACCCTCACTTGGGCTATATTCAAGACCCGAAAGTGGTGGGTAAGCCAGCCACCCTGCTGCAGAAAAATCACCGAGCACAAGGGAAATTAGCGTTAAACTAGCACCGAAAGCAAATAGCCAGAAACCCATTGCATTCAAAAAAGGAAAGGCTACATCACGCGCCCCGATTTGCAAGGGCACCACTAGGTTCATAAGGCTAAAGACAACTCCCATTCCTACAAAAAAGATCATCGTTGTCCCATGTGAAGAGAAAACTTGTTGAAAGTGCCCGGCTGAAATAAAACCTGGGGCATCACCAACTGTTACAGCTTGCTGAATACGCATAATAAGAGCATCAGAAAAGCCTTTCATAAACATGATGAGGGCGACGATAATATACATAATCCCAATTCTCTTAGGATCGACTGTAGTTATCCATTCATGCCATATCCACTTCCAACGTTTTAAATAGGAAATAAGACCGAGAATAACAAGTGCTGTGAAAAGCATACCATAAACAGCCCCCATTTGGGTCTGTTCATGTTTGAAAGCATCCAAAGTTAATCTACCAAACATATTATTTCCCTTGAGGGTGCATATATTTATTCATAATTTTATTGAAAAGATCTTCATCTTTTAATTGATATAGCACGACTGGATTCTTTTGGCTCGGTAAGGCTATTTTATTATATTCTACGAGATCTAACTGTTTAGTGGATCCTTGAGCTGTTTTCAACCACTTTTCATAATCTTCTTCTGAAGAGGCCCTGGCTATAAAAGTCATTCCTGAAAAACCCTCACCACTTATGTTGGCTGAAGACCCTTTAAAATCTCCTATTTCACTGGCCATCAAGTTCAATTGCGTTTTCATTTTAGCCATAGCATAAATTTGCCCACCAAGACGTGGAATCCAAAAAGAATTCATGGGTGCATCTGCTGTTATTTCAAAATGAATAGGTCGTTCTTTTGGAAATTGTATGAAATTTACTGTTGCAATTCTTTCTTCTGGATAAATAAAAAGCCATTTCCAATCAAGGGCGATAACCTGAATCGTAAGTGCCTTATTTTCAGACTTCAGTGCTTTATAAGGATCAAGCTCATGTGTATATTGCCATGTAATCACCGCCATAACTAAGGTAATAACACAAGGAATTCCCCACCAAAAGTATTCTGCAACATGATTATCAACAAAATCGGGATCATATACAGCATTTTTATTAGAAGCTCGGTATTTCCAGGAAAAGATAAAGGTAAGAATATAAACAGGGATCACAACAATGAACATAATACCCTGTAAAATAAAAAGCAGATTACGCTCTTTTAGGGCCACAATACCTTTTGGAAAGAGTACGTCTATATTCCCTTTAAAATAAAAAACGGATATCGGTTGTAAAATTAATATGCTCAGGATGACAAGCGCTGCTACTACGAGCAGTAACCGTATTGGATTTTTTAGCATCTACACACAGTAAGATTTTTTCTAAAAATATGCTACTTTATTTTGAGAATAGTCTATTTGCTACAAAAACTATAGCAGCAAAATTTAAGGGCTTTCGATCTTCTGGCTCTCTTTTCTCTTTGGAGAGGCCCTGGCAACCTGCTTTTTAATAAGCTCTTTTTCCCGCAGCCACTGGGTCATCAGCCACTTCTCACCTTCTAGCACTGGAAGCCCTGCATGCAAGCTCATAGGATCGGTCCATCCTTCTTCCCTTAAATTATAAAATAGTAGTGCCTTGCCCTTTTCAGGAACTATTAGACCTCTTTCGAAACTCATTAAAGTAGCTCCAAATTGTAAATGCCTGCGATCAAATTGAAACGCAGAGCAAATCTTTTACGTCTATTGCGGTAACGATCAGCT
>VFKH01000060.1 GCA_009885615.1 Parachlamydiales bacterium | reverse complement strand
TTTTATTTCATCTGCAAAATGGTATTGGATTGGTGGGCAGAATCGAAACTAGAGCCGCCAATAACGGGCGTTGCAATTGCGGTTGAATGAAAGACCAGTTCTGACGTAAATCCCAAATATCTGCGCTAGCTGAATAGTCAATGCGTACCAAGCATAGCCACTGATAGGCCTCAGCCATGACAGTTTCAGATGCGATTTTCTCCATCAATGAACTCAATTACTTAATAATCTCCCACATCCATCGTTATGACCTTATCCATGCTTCCTTAGGGCCCCTTTCAAGCTCTTTAGCGCATCACTAAGAGGGCTGACCTTGCAGTCATACGAACTATCCCCTAGGTGCACTGAGCGAGCGTAACACTTTTCCAGATATGTTGCTTAAGCAATTTTTAGATCCCCCTGTGTAAGCGTAGTTGTCGCGTAAAGCTTAAGTTAATAGGAATTTAGACAAATGGCAGTCTAGATATTCAAAATAGCTGAAAATGAGGTAGTTAAGAAGGTTTTATCAAGAAGCAGAGGAACATCGATTCATTCAGTAGCTCGGACTCTTAGCGTAAAGATGTCAATATTACATGGATATAAGCGCTATACAAAACAACAGGGCCGCCAACCGCAACTCAAAATTCGTTCTCCTTGGACCTAGCTAAGAAGCGCACATACTCCACCCACTGGTACTTCCAGTAGGACTTCTAAAATAGTCGACCCTGAAAAAGTCTGATTTTTCGCTGTCGAATAATCATTTTTAAAGCCCAGATAGACAACAAGGCTCCTTTTTTCGGTCCCAAGAAGCTCTGTTTAGATAGGATGGCTAAAAGTATCTTAATTTTATGAAAATATGAGCGTCTTGAAACAGGGGGCACCGCTTCTTCGATCTGTTAGACCCAAGTAGCGGTGCCCCTCCCTCTCTTTAAGCTGGCTGCATCTTCGGTAATTGGTTAAGAAGAATCCGTAAATTCTCTCCAATTCCGCAAAGCCATGCGTTTAATTGGTCTCCCAGCTTTCCTTTAAGAAAGTTTCGTCCAAGGGTGACCATCACTCTTCATATGCCCAATTCGTGGTTCAATAGATTGTCCACGATTAATTCGGGCTTTAAACCATCTGCTGCATTTTCTTTTTACGCCAGAAAAGTAGATTTTGATCTTCTCAATTATAGAGCCACGGTAACCTTTATCCACGACAACCATAACTGCAGGTTCCTTTGTTTGGCTACTCAACCTTATACAAAACGGATTTAAGCGTATGTCCATCGTAGGGATTTCCTAGGGTGGGCCATGCATGTGAGGGCAAAGCCCTCTTTATGCTTAATAGCCAAAGATGCTTTACAACCAAATTCATATTTTTTATGAGCGTTTCCCTTACTAATACATGCAACTATCAGGCACATGTTGACTATAGATCTTTTTACTATCCTTCCGCTCTTGAGATGAAATTCGATCTGCTTTATCGAGCAATTCCTTAGCCATTGCTTTGAAGCGGGTATTTGTTTCTAGCCATCTTTCGACTGGCCTAGGAACTCGTCCGACAATCGTTTTGAGTTTTTTCAATTCTCTTCTAGCCCCTCTCATTTGCTTCGCATGAGCATAGCGAGAAAAGAGCCAGGCTAATCTTTTACCTACTGATAAGCTTCTATTGGAGATGAAATATTTGCTAAAGTAACCGGCCTAGAAAAGTGTTACACTCTAGAACCTCCACAGGGGGCTTCAGTAAAGGCAGAATGAAATCTGTTTTTTTCGCACTTCAAAATTAAAAAGGCATTTATAAAGACATCTAATCTAAAGCTTTATTACGTAATATACAAGCTGGACATTTCTCACAACCACGCCCTTTGATGCCTTCGTAACAAGTAACTGTATGCTCAAGCAGAAAAGGCAAGATACCCATCTTTGCTGCTAACTGATGACTCTCTTTTTTTGTCATATGGACAAGCGGTGTGCATAGCCGAAAGGCTTTATCATTAAGATCTATTTGGAGGATTCTTTCAAGAAGGCTCATGTAGGCTCTTGAACAATCACGATACCCACTGTTAGCCTCTTCAAGCTCCATAACCCCTAAATACACCTGGTGGGCACCCAGACTGTGTGCAAGAAGTGCTGCATGCCAAGCCATAAGTCCATTACGTCCGGGAACAAGGGTATTGAGATTTTCAATAGGGAGTGTATGATCTAAAAGAGCATTATTCCTAAGAAGAGCAAAAATAGGAATCGGAATAGATATGTGCTCTACACCAAAGGCCCTTGAAATTAAACAGGCTGCTTCTTCTTCAGATTTATGCCTTTGACCATAATCAAAACCAACACTTAAAACTTCATGAGGACCATTCTCTTCAATGGCCAGCTTTAAACAAATAGAGGAGTCCATACCCCCTGAATGGCAGATAATGGCTTTCATTTATTATTATTATTATTATAAGAAGAGAGCTTCATCATATCCCACATAGCTTTGAACCCTTGACAAGTTTCAAGAAGCTCCTCACGAGTGCCCTCAGCAATTTTTTCGCCTTTTTCAAGATAAATAATCTTATCGGCACTTTCTATTGTACTAAGTCTATGAGCTATAATTATTTGCGTCATTCCAAGCTCTTTCATCTGTTTTAGAGCTATCTTAATATGGTTCTCACTAATAGCATCCAGTGAGGAGGTAGCTTCATCCATAATAAGTAACTGTGCTTTTTTGAGCAAAGCTCTTGCAATAGCAATTCTTTGCTGCTGACCTCCAGAAAGATTTTTACCAGCTTCTGCAACATGCTGATCATAACCTTTAGGCATATTGTTAATAAACTCATCGGCATAGGCAAGGGATATCGCTTTTCTGATCTCCATTTCCGAGTAATCACTACCAAAACTGATATTTTCTTTAATGGTATCTAAGAAGAGATAGGGTTTTTGTGGCACGAAAGCAATTTGTTCACGTATCGTTTTTTGCGTATAGTCCTTCAGGGATTTTCCATTAAGTGTGATCTGACCTTTTTGCACATCCCAAAGACGCGGGATCAAAAGAGCCAATGTTGACTTACCCGAGCCTGTAGGCCCCACAATAGCCAGCGTTTGCCCTTTCTTTAGAGAAAAACTAATTCCTTTAAGAATCCAGCTATTTTCATATTTAAACCAGACATCTTCAAAAGTAATTTCATCCAAAACACCTTCAAAAGGTTTAGCATTAATCTGATCTTGAACTTCTAATTGGATATTTAGCACCTCATGCATACGTTCAGCCGCAACAATGCCTCTCTGTATCTGTAGATTCTCTTCGCCAAAACGTTTAATAGGCTCATAAAATTGAATTAGAAAACCACAGAAAACAATAAGATCTGGAATTGTAAGACCTAAAACAACTACCCCGTATATAATAATACTAGCTAGGAAAAGACCTCCAATAAAATGAAGTATCGGTCTTGCTATACTACTATAAAGAGAACTCTTTTCTTCGAGAATAGTCATCTTCTCATTCTGTTCACGGTATTTCCGAAGAGATAGAGCCTCGGTTGCAAAAATCTTAACAGTTTGAATTCCCGCCAAAAAATCTATTAACAGGGAGGTGAAAACCTCTTGATTTTTTTGTATGCTACGAGAAATACGCTTGACACGACGTGTAAGCATTACAATAGGGATCCCTACAAAAGGAATTCCTATTAGGACAATTAAAGAAAGCTCAACAGATATTGAAAGACAGAGTAGAAAAGTGGAAATAATAAGAAAGGGGGCTCGAAGATAATTGCTAATCATCGCATTGATAGAGGCAGCTACTAGAGAAGCATCTGTCACAATACGGGAAGAGAGCGCCCCTATATTATGCTGCTGGTAAAAACTCATAGGTAATATTTGCATGTGCTCAAAATAGCTTTGGCGCAGATCACGACTTACTCGAATAGAGAGTAATTGGGCGAAAAATTTACCACCAAAAATAACTAGCGCTTTAAAAAAAGATATGGAAAGAATAACAATAATTAAGGTCTGGTAAGAGCCCGCCATATTATAGGCTCTATTAATCTTCTGAATAAGCTTCATCAAAAGATTATGACTACTAGAGAGATGCTCCATGGCATCTTTCTTAGTGATAGCTCCCTTCCCCTCTTTATCTATAAGGTCCCATCCACTTGCTACCTGTTCTTTTGTAACAAGTTCAGTTGGTTTATTCTCAGGAGAAAAAAGAGTGAAAAAGTCAACACTTGTTTGGGCAACAACACCCAGTGCCATGATTTCCAACTGGGCGCTAATAGGATCACATATCATGAAAAAAAGTGCGCATAAGACGATATAGAGATGCCTCTTACTTCTAAGGGCCATCCTTAAGAGTAATTTCATATCCCAGGATCAGTGTCCACAGGAAAGTTTCCAAGGCACCTAAATTTAGCATATCTTCTTTCTAACAAGATGTTAGAAGGTATTTTAGATAGAAAATCTAAGGCCCCTACAATGAAATTTCTAACTTCAGTATAAACAGCGGCTGGATTGTAATGTGCACCACCTCGAGGTTCTGGTAAAATTTCATCAATAATTCCCAATTCTTTTGCATCAACAGCCGTCAGCTTTAAAGCCTCTGCGGCCTCCTTCGCTTTGCTAGCTTCTTTCCAAAGAATAGCTGCACAACCCTCAGGGGTAATAACAGAATAATAAGAATTTTCTAGCATACCGATACTATCACCAACAGCTATAGCTAACGCTCCTCCCGATGCTGCCTCACCAATGATAACAACAACAATAGGTGTCTTTAAGAGGGCCATAGCGCGCAAATTTTCGGCAATAGCCCATGCCTGGCCACGTTCTTCAGCTGTAAGTCCTGGATAGGCGCCTGGAGTGTCGACAAAACAAACAACAGGAAGCCCGAACTTTTCAGCCAGCTTCATAATACGCAAAGCTTTTCTAAATCCCTCTGGATGTGGCATTCCAAAATTACGCCACACACGCTGCTCGGTATTAGCCCCTTTTTCCTGTGCTATAACCAGACATTTCTTACCACCAATTTTAGCAAATCCTGTTATGATAGCGTGATCATCTGCATAAGTGCGATCTCCAAAGATCTCTATAAAATCCTCACAGATATTCTTAATATAGTCAATGCTATGAGGCCTTCCTGCATGACGGGAAATAGTGACCCTTTCCCATGGAGTAAGGTTCTCATAAATGCGCGCTTTTAGCTTAATAAGATTTTTTTCCAGATCATCAATATCTTTTTTATTCAGATGGTGAGCGCTTTCCTTAAGTTGGGCAATTGTTTTCTCATATTCTTGAATCTGTTTTTCATGTGGCAATGATTCCATTAAGAAAGGCTCTCCTTACCTGGCAACTTAGCATCTGAAAAAGTTTTCACTATGTGGATTTTAGTTGGCTTTGTTATTACTATAGCAAATAATTCTTCTATATCTTCTGTTAAAAGATGAATACATCCATCACTTTCAAATCGCCCTACCGTATTACGGTTCTCAACAAGGGCTCCCTTTGGATCACTTGAATACCAAGGTACTCCATGAATACCATATCCCTTTTCAAAAGGCAGCCATCTTGTCCCAAAGATGCGAATCATTTCTGTTTCTTTTTTCAGATAAATCCCCTTATCTGATGGCTTATATATAGCAATACGATCACCAAGATCATAACTCCCAAGAGGGGTCAAGCAGCCGGAGCTCATACCCTCTGCTGGGCGACCAAGACCTACTGGATAGCTTTTTAGTAAAAAGCGCTCATGTGTCTCTCCATCATAATAATAGAAGAGCATACGACAATCTTTAACCGAAACAACCAGATGAAAGGTGACTTTTTTATCCTTACGAAAAACATTAAAGCGATCCCCTTCATGAACTTGTTGGGTGAAATAGTCTGAGGAGGAATTAAGACTACGGGCAATAAAATGCCGTGAGGTTTCGTAATGAGAGGCATAATCTGAAATCCAAGCAGGTTTACCTTGGAGCCATTCAACACGGCTAGTATACTTTACTGTTTCCACAATAGGAAGTTTTTTTCCAGTCACCGTGAATAACTCGCTTATTCGGTCAGCGGGTAGGGTGTTGCTATTATGTGGCACAAAACCTACCTCTTTTTTAGAAGAAGTAGCCTCTTTATAGGGAACTGGTTGAAGCTCTTTTTGAATAGGAAGAGCTGTCATCGATTTTATATTACTTGAGTCTTTACGCTGTTTTTTAACATATGCAAGAAGAGCAATAGCAGCAAAAGAACATAGCGCCAGTAGGGCCAAAAACTTTGCTGCTTTCACTTTAAATATAACCTTGTACTACTTTTTCTCTATAATTTGGCGTATTTTTTTGCCAGGAGTAAATTTCACAACAGAACGCTCAGGTATCACAATAGGTACCGCCGCATTGCGAGGATTCCTTCCTATTTTTGATTTGCGTATAACAATTTCAAATACACCAAAATCGCGAAACTCTAGACGATCGCCTTGAACTAGACTTCCTGTCATCTTATCAAGGAAAGCTTGAATGACATTGCGCACTGTATTTGGGTGTAGGTTTGCCTCTTGTGCTATCGAAGAGATAAATTTCTTCTTCGTCATCGTCGACATTCTTCTTTGCTCCTTGTCACTGATTGTATTAGACTTCGGCCAATTGTGTAGCCACTTACTATTTTGTATCAAGATGTTTTTAGCTTCATCTTCGTTTGTCTAAGAGTGCATCTCGTAAGATTCTATTAACTACTTCTATCAAAGAGGCTTTTTTTAGATATCTTTCTTATAAAATCTTTAAAATTTAGGATGACTTTAAAAAATAAATTGATGCGCTAGAAATAAGGCATGCAATTGGTGCGTTTCTAGCCTCAAAAGATCATCAAATTATATACTTTACTGAGTCTCCCTAGTTACCAGGGCCCCTCATTAATGATTGTCCTTATTTTGTCTTTAATTTAGCTGTTGGGCGTGGCCAAAGCCGGGTCAGAAATTTTACTTTGTGCCCTAAGTATGGATAGTGTGATGTCCGCTGGCTTAGTGGAACCCTCAACAGCTACCGTTCGAAAAAGCGTAGGTCTGGCTTCTTCTATTAAGAGCGTGCTTTATTTTTTCACAGTTCTGGGGCTGACATTATCCCTACCAGCTCCAGTATTTGCCCATGTGCAAAAAACAGCCTCGCTTGGGGAGGCCCATGTAGAGGGAAAAGCATCACTTTTGTTTGTACTACGTGCTGATACCGGGTGATTACTAAAACCGATAGGGTTTATAAACTCACACTTAAAGGCATGGATGATCAAGTATTGTATTTTAGCGACCTTCCACTGAGAAAGTGCGGTTACATCACGATGACTTAATTCATGGGCAATTGGGCTAAAGGTAAAGATAGTCTCAAAGCCAATCCACCCAATGCGGTTATTGTGCATCTAGCTTTAATACCACACGTAAATGGTATCCACAGATTTCCTGTGGATTTGATTAACCCTTTACGCACTGTGGATGGGTGGACCTTTGACTTGAAAGATTTGTAGAGGAAGCTGCTTGAGGGGTCATACATCAAACTTTATCTTTTTCTGATAAGTCGCTTCTGTTTTTTTCCAATAGCAAGGAGAACAAACTCTTCTTCTCTCAGATCACTTTCTTTAATAAGAGCAGATTCATCCACCATCTTTTCATTATTGATGTAAATCCCCCCATTTTGAATAAGACGTCTGGCATCTGATTTACTCGTTTGTAGGCCTGTTAAGACAAGTAAATCTACAATTTTCATCCCCAAAATATTTTCTACATCCATATAACATCCCTCTTGAGCGAGTGCCTGAAGAGTTTCTTTGTCTAAGGAAGTTTTACCTCCAGGGGCGAGCTGTTCAGTAAGAAGGAGAGCTACCCGTAAGCCCTCCTCCCCATGGACAATAAGAGTCACTGCCGCAGCAAGCGCTTTTTGAGCACTATTCTGCTTGTAATCAGAGGATTTCATGCTCTCTTCCCATATCAGAATCTCTGAAAGAGGTATAAATGTAAGTCTTTTCATTAAAATCAGCACATCAGTATCTGCCGTATTAAAAAGATATTGATAAAATTGATAAGGTGTTGTCTTCTTAGGAGAAAGCCATATTGTACCGCTCTCTGTTTTACCAAATTTCTTACCATCGCTTCTTGTTAGTAACGGAAAAGTGATTCCAAAAGCTGGCTTGCCATGCACTTTACGAATCAGTTCAATACCTGCCACAATATTACCCCACTGATCACTGCCTCCCATTTGAAGGCAAACCCCCTCACTCTGAAAAAGATACAGGAAATCGTAACCTTGTAATACTTGGTAGGAAAATTCTGTAAAACTCATTCCCTCTTCGGATTCCATTCTTAGTTTAACGCTATCTTTAGAAAGCATCTGCCCTATACGAAAATATTTACCGATATCACGGAGGAAATCAATAAAATATATCTTTTTAAACCAATCAAAGTTATCGATAATGGGGACATCGTGCCGTAAAATAGATTTTAAGTTTTCCCTAATCCCTATTTTATTTTTCTCTATTTGTTCATGGTCTAAAAGATTACGCTCTTGGCTTTTACCCGAAGGATCTCCAATCATGGCTGTTGCTCCTCCTACAAGAGCAATCGGGCGATGGCCATATTTAGCAAACCAAGCCATGCTTAGAATCGGAATAAGATGCCCAAGGTGGAGACTGTCCCCCGTTGGATCAAATCCTATATAGAGTGGCTGAGGGTTTTTAACAAATGTGCGAATTTCTTCGCTTGTAAGGGCTTCTATAAAGCCACGCTGCTCAAGAATATCAATGACATTTTCCATAGAAGTATGTTACGGTTTGTTCATCTTTTCTTACCAGCAACGGATTTTATGGACAAGCGCACTCTTATTTTTCTTGTAGCCACTGCAGTCACCTTTTTTGGTGTAAACTATTATTTTTCAGAAACAACTAAAGCAGTCGCACCTCCTAAACCTAAAGAACAGAAGGTTCATCCTGTTTCTGAAACTGGCTCTTATTATGTTCTGGAAAATGGTTATCAACAACTTGTTTTCTCCGATAAAGGCGCAGCTCTTGCCGAGGTTAACCTCCCTTTTAATACACCTGAAAGTGTTGTTAAACCCATCGAATTTGATACAGAGATGGCAAAGGACTCTCCTTTCAATGCCCAATTTCCATCTCAAAAGTACCTTAAAAATGGTGGTCCTGATCTTAAGGATCCGGTTCTAGGTGGTTATTACCCTCTTTTAAGAAGAACCCTTGTACTTGATAAGCAGAATCATAAAGTCACAATTCCTCCACGGTTTTTTCTAGGTAATACTGTTTCTGAATATCCTGAAATAGCTAACTTGACATATAAGGTCAAAGAATTTGATCAAAACCATATCGTCTTTGAAAATGACCAGCCTCTTCGTAAAATTCGTAAAACTTACTCTTTTGCCACAGCAGGAGGCAAAGTTCTTCCCTATGTAATTGACCTTAAAATAGAGGTCATTGGTGAGTCGAAAGGGCTTTATCTGACCTCTGGCGTTCCTGAAATTGAACTTGTTTCAGGCAGTCCAGCACCTGTTCTAAAATACCGATTAGTACGTCAAGATAAAACAGAAATTGAAAAAATAGATATGCCAAAAGAACGTGAAGAGATCTCTTTCTCTTCTATTTATCCTAACTGGGTAAGTAATTCTAATGGTTACTTTGGTGTTATTATAAATCCAGTAAGTGATGTTGCTCCTGGCTATAAAGTTGAATATGCCCCTGGATCCGTTGTACCTACACGTCTTATAGATATTGATAGTCGCTATGATCGCTATAAAGCTTCCGACTACCCAGGTTATATGACCCTTATGCCTTTAAGCAATAGCGAAGCTGCCTCCTTCTACCGTATTTTTGCCGGCCCCTACGAAGACAGTTTACTTAAAAGCATTGATGCGCAAATTGCTGATACGGGTATAGAAAATCCTGATTTTGCCGCCTCTCAGACTTTTCTAGGGTGGTTTTCTTTTATCTCTAGACCCTTTGCTAAACTACTAATGATCCTCCTGAACTTCTTCTACGAATTCACTAATTCTTGGGCATTTTCTATCGTTCTTTTAACAATCGTTTTACGTGTTATGCTCTATCCTCTTAACAACTGGTCCTTCAAGTCAATGAGACGCATGCAGGCCCTTTCCCCGAAAATGACTGCTATCCAAGAACGCTATAAAAAAGAACCTAAAAAAGCACAGATGGAAATTATGAACCTCTACAGGCAAGAGAAGGTTAATCCTGTTTCTGGCTGTCTCCCTCTTCTTATTCAAATGCCTTTTCTGATTGGAATGTTTGACCTACTTAAAAGTGCTTTTCCTCTAAGGGGAGCCTCTTTTATACCCGGATGGATTGATAATCTTACAGCCCCCGATGTTCTCTTCACTTGGGGTTATCCCCTGCCTTTGATCGGAAACCAGCTGCACCTTCTCCCCTTCCTTCTTGGCGCTGTTATGTTCCTTCAGCAGAAGATGAGCTCTACAGCACCCAAAGATCCTAGTCAAATGACAGATCAACAACGCCAGCAAAAATTAATGGGCAATATTATGGTGGCTGTCTTCACTATTATGTTCTATAACTTTCCCTCAGGACTGAACATCTACTGGTTCTCTTCTATGCTACTGGGTGTACTTCAACAATGGCTTACTAATAAAATGGCAATGGCCCCTAAGAAGGTCTAAGCAAAAAGTCTATAGCTTTTTCTATTTTGTTATTTTAGAGCAAGGCGGGGTGGTGTACTAGAGCATATGCAAGTTTCTTAAATAAGACAGGCTAGGCTAAAGGCTTCTTTGTCTACCTACAGAGAAAAGAAAATTACCCTCTGAGATTGACATATTAGATAAAAGAGAATTTTTTATTTTTAAAAATTAATATAAAAAATCTACAGCTCTGGAATGGGTTTAGTCAGACTTAATTAGAAAGAATTTTTCTAATTTCTTCTAAATTAAAATGGGTGCTATCTGGAGAATTAACACCCTCACAGGAAGCGGCCATTTGCTTCCAAGAGTATTCACTTTCCAAATTACGAGGCCACCAAGGGAATGTACGGCATTGATGCGGTCTATTCTCATAGAAACGGCATTTATTTTCTCTGAGAAGGATACAATCATAGTCTCCCCCTCTTTCGATTTCTCTTAAAGCCATACGTTCCCCTATAAGGCGAACGTAGCGTTTTACAAAATTCTCGGGAGATATACCTGCGGCTAGGGCCATCTCAATAATCTCTTTCTCAGAGACCCAGACTAGACCTGGAGCTCCTGTACAACATTTTCCGCATCCGGTGCATTTAAAATTAAGTCCTTTTTTGTACCAATTCATAGAAGAAGTCTATCACCACCTAATAATTCTAAAGAACCCTATATTGCAGATCTATGAAAAAAAGTTTAGCTATTATAATTAGTCTTTTTATTTCCATAGTCTTTGTTTATATTATAGCGCTGACCTTTCCCCTGTCTTTGTACCAATAGAAACCGAAGGTTCTTTTCTTCTTCTTCCACTGTTCAATTCCCGACCTATTCGTGAACATTTAAATACCGCCTAAAAGCCTCAATCGGGGTTAATCCCTTAGGGCTGCTATAAGGATTAGGTGCTGGTGCTAGGCCTATATGGAACTTCCACATCCACAAGCCACAACTACAGAAAAAATTTCACAAGCCGCTTAAAACTTAGAGCCGCTGCTCAAACATGCACTGAAACTCAGGGCATCCAAAAAAGATTTTAATTCTCGACTTCGACTCACAATATACGCAGTTGATTGCGGGCCGTGTTCGCGAAGCTAATGTCTATTGCGAACTCCCTACATGGGAAGTAAGCGATGCTTTTATCCGTGAATTTAACCCAGGGGAATTATCTTATCTGGTGGTCCTACTCCCGTGTATGAAAACAAAACACCACGCGCACCAGATGCAGTGTTTACTCTTGGCGTGCCAGTACTTGGCATTTGTTACGGCATGCAAACCATGGCGTCACAATTAGGTGGCGAGGTAGAAAGTTCAGCGATACATGAGTTTGGTTACGCTGAAATTCGTGCCTACGGAGACTCAGCCCTTTTTAAAGATATTCAAGACACAGTGAATGAGCAAGGTCACGGTTTGATGGATGTGTGGATGAGCCACGGCGACAAGGTCACTGGGTTACCTACCGGCTTTAAAGTGATTGCCAGCAACGAATCAACCCCCATTGCCGCTATGGCTGATAAAACACGCCAATTTTATGCCGTGCAATTTCACCCAGAGGCCACGCATACGGTTCAAGGAAAGGCTATTTTAAGTCACTTTGTGCACGGAATTTGTAATTGCGACCTCAGCTGGAATATGCCGAACTACGTAGAAACTGCAGTTAATCACATTCGCTCTGTAGTCGGCACCGAAACTTCTTAGCCGTATTCACTTTGAATTATTAGCCTTAAGCAACTAAATATCAAGAAGCTCTTTAATATGGGCAATTTTTTCATGCTCAGATAACCTTTGAGGGAAATCTTTATGGATTTCTTTATCAATAGATAGATGATGTGATTTTAATTTCATCACATTACGAAGCTCCCCTAGAAAATGAGGGGCCGCAATAAATGTAAGTATATTAAAAAGATGTTCAGCTTTGGCTTTCACCAGAAACTCGACAATTTCATGCGCAAAAATACTCTCCTCATGTCTCCGAAGGCCATCTTCACTACCTAGCATATGGCCCCCTCCCCCATGCACACCCATACGGGAATAGTTGTGCCCTTGCTTATCGGAAACTATATCGTGCATTTTTTCTCGCCTTTCTTCAAAAGTCATACGCTGTAAGAAAGTAACATGCATGGCTTTGACTTCAAAAATCTCGGCATAACTGCTGTTAGCCATTAATACCCAGTTAATTATAGGTTTCATAAACCCCCATTTTAGTTATTATTGTCCACTTATACAAAGAAAGACAGATTTGGTATAGTGTTTACATGCTTTTAAAACAATCGGTAGAAAAAAACTTTTTTCGACTATTTCCTATTTTTTTTGTTTTATTCTTAGATCTCCTCTCATTCTCAGCAGTGATTCCCCTAATACCTCCTTTATTTTTGGGGCAAGAAGGTATTTTAACAAATACTTCACTGCAAGTACGCTATATTTTTTTGGGAGCGCTTCTGGCAAGCTATCCTTTAGCTCAAATTTTTAGTGGCCCTTTACTTGGCGCTTTTTCGGATGCCACAAGTCGTAAAAAAGTACTCTTGATCTCCTTTTTGGGTAATTGCCTCGGCTATCTGTTCGTGGCTTTCGGTATTGCAACTTCCTCTGTTATCTGGCTTTTTATCGGGAATATCATATCAGGGTTGCTTGGTGGTAATATTGTAGCAATTAATGCACTTATTGCCGATTTAAGCACACCTTATACCAAAGCGCGCTACTACGGCTTTCTTAATCTTATTTTTGGAATAGCCTTTGTGATCGGACCCTACATCACAAGCTATTTTTCATTTAACCTTTCTCCCTATCCTTTTCTTATTTGTGCTTTTTTTGCTATTGCAAACTTTTGGATAATCCTCTTTTTTTTACATGAAAAGGAATCTAGCCCTATTTCCTGGAAGCGTGAATGGCATATCAAAACATTTTTCCTTTCCTCTAAAAAGCTCCAAGGTATTCTGATCTCGGGCTTCCTCCTCTTTTTGGGTTGGTATTTTTTCATCAAGTTTTTTCAAGTCTTTCTCTTTAATTATTTTCAATTTTCAGGGCAAAAATTTTCAGAGGTTCTATCTTATTTCGGTTTTTGCTGCGTTTTAACGCAAATTCTCTTTGTATCTGTCCTCTATAAATGGATGCAGCCACATAAATTTCTTCCTTTCATGCTGGGAATCCTCTCTCTTTCTCTTTTGTCACTTTTATATATAGAAGATGAAACTAGCCTTTGGATTGTAGTAACAATCTTTTCTATAGCCTATTCTTTTATATCACCGGGATTTATAGCAGTTATTTCCAATAGTGAAAATCCCGCTATTCAAGGAAAAGTTATGGGTCTTTATCAATCTGTACAAGCCCTTGCTAAAGTACTTGCTCCAAGTCTAGCCGGAATTATAATGGCTGTTAACAGTGATCTGCCCTTACTTATTAGTAGTACATGTATTATGCTAAGTGCCCTAACTTTTTTCTTCGTAAAAAAAAGCCGGAACGTTAATGTATGTTCTTAAAGAATCCTTATGAGGCCCCATGGATAAAGTAAAGATCTATACAATTAACAACAAATTACTTCCTCTTGTTATAGAGCCCAAAAATAGATCTATGCTCCTAGAGGACTTACTCCTTTTAATTCGTCAAAATAATGATTATTTTAGACAAATCTTATCCAAACAGGGAGGCCTTTTACTACGTAATTTTCCAATTCATGATATCGATGCATTCTCGGCCATTATTGAAGCTTTAAAACTTGGTAACTTTCTAGATTATATCGGAGGCGATAGCCCTCGTGAAAAGGTTAAAGGTGGTGTTTATACTTCTACAGAAGCACCGCCCTCTATTAAGATACCCCTTCATAATGAGCTTTCTTTTGTAAAAAATTATCCAAAACACATCTATTTTTATTGTGCTATTCCCCCTGAAAAAGCAGGTGAAACTATTATAGCGGATGCAAGAAGCGTGCTTACTACGATGAAAAAAGAGGTTAAAGATCGTTTTGTGAAAGAAGGTATCAAATATGTTTCCTGCTATTATGGAAAAAGCATCGTTATGGATCTTCTCAATAAATATCAACGTTCCCATAAACCCTGGAAGGATGTTTTTGAAACGGAAGATCGTAAAGAAGTCGAATCTAAATGTAAGGAGACCGATTTTGCTTATAAGTGGCATAATGATTGGATCCAGATTAGTCAAACACGTCCAGCTACCCTCATTCATCCAGAAACAGGCGAAGAGGTTTGGTTCAACCAAGCTCACCTCTATGACTTTAATCCAAAACTTCTTGGCCTCTGGCGTTACTTAGCTGCAAAAGCTTTCTACTTCCGACCTCATACACGTTTGCATGAAGTGGCTTTTGCAAATAATACCCCCATCCCCCGTAAAGATCTCTATACTGTTATGGAAACTCTCGATACGAATACCATCTACTTTCCCTGGCAAAAAAACGATGTCATGATTTTAGATAATATTCTTAGTATGCATGGAAGAGCTCCCTTTACCGGTAAGCGTCGCGTGTATGCGGCAATGACCGGATAATTTGGCGTGAAAGAAGTCCGATTTTCAATTGCTTTTATTATTATAACACGCTTGCATTCAATTTTTTAAAAAAATCACGCCTTTGTATTTATTGAATATTTTATAAGCTCCTATAAAAGTTACTGCGAAAGTATGGCCATCTGTTACCTATTTTTTACGCGGAAATCATCAACGGAATCTTGAGTGGTAGGGTCTTTTATTTTATATCTTCTTTGATATATTCCGGTGTCCGTGAGAAATCATATAATTTGTTTGTGAGTGAACTCCCCATCAAAAAACTGATAATCCTGTTACTTTTATGATATTAGGATTTAGGAATAAAATAATTAATATATATAGATGGTTTTTTATAACAACCTCCTGAAGGGAGGGGAGAATTATTCCTTTGTCATTCTATTTTCAAGTACAGACCGCTGTACATGAATTATAGATACCGCCCCCCTCGAAATAGAGGGGGCCGGGTAATAATTTTAAAGACTAACGAAGTCAAAAATTATATTGCCTTCTGGTGCAAGCTCAGTAATTTTGCGCACGTCCATATATTGAGCAAAACCTGTACCACTTGGAATACGTTGGCCCATAATAATACTCTCTTTATGGCCACGGCGCATATCCACCTTACCACTGCATGCAGCATCTGTTAGGATGCGTGTTGTATCTTGAAAAGATGCAGCTGACATGAAGGACTCAGTTGCTAAAGAAGCTTTTGTAATACCTAGCAGAAGTGGAGTAGCTGTTGCCGGCTTTCCACCATCTTCTAAGGTCTTTTTATTCTCTTCAAAGAAATTCTTACGTGTAACTTCTTCACCAAATAACAATGTTGTATCACCAGGGTCATTGATGCGCACTTTTTGTAGCATCTGACGAATGATAATTTCAATATGCTTGTCATTGATATCTACACCCTGGAGGCGATAAACTTCTTGGACCTGATTTACAAGATATTTTTGAAGCTCTCTAACACCGCAAACATCTAAGATCTCATGAGGAACTACCAGCCCGTCTGTAAGCTGCTGACCTTTAGATACATGATCACCTTTTTGAACAAGCATGTGCTTTGTTAGCGGAATATGATGTTCCTCTTCCATACCTGATATTTCGTCACAAACAACCAAAAGACGTTTGTTTTTATGATTGCCTCTGAATTCTACAACACCATCCAACTTCGCAATTTCAGCGGCATCTTTAGGTTTTCGAGCTTCAAAAAGCTCTGCAACACGTGGAAGACCACCGGTAATATCCTTTGTGCGGATAGCAGCGCGTGGAAGTCTTGCGAGAAGTCTGCCGGCTTTTACAAGTTGATCCTCTTGTACGGAAATAATAGCACCGGAAGGTATTGCATAGGTGCCCAGAAGCTCTACACACTTTTTATCACCATAAATAGCAATCTGAGGGTGTAGTTCTCCCCTGTATTGTTTAACAACCAGCTCTACTTGTCCAGTCTGCCTATTAACCTCTTTTTCTGTAGATATACCCTCAACAAGATCCATATATTTAATGTAACCAGGACGATCACAAATAATAGGTATATTATGTTGTTCACAAAGAGCAATCTTTTCACCTTTTTTAATATGGCTGGCATCTTCCACAAGAATCTTTGTGCCTAGTTCTGCAGAAAAAGTCTGTAGTGGTTCAATAGATTTTGCTGTAAGAAGTCTCTTATACTCTTCAATTGTGCGATTTTCATCACGTACAATATGAAGGGAGCCATTTTTATTAAGAACAAGCCAATGTCCGTCTTCATCTTGGACAGTGCGTAGGTCATGATAAACCAAAATACCGTCTTCTTCCACGATTAGCTCAGGTTGTGAGCCAGCAGAGGCAATCCCTCCAAGGTGGAACGTTCTCATCGTTAGCTGTGTACCTGGTTCACCAATAGACTGTGCTCCCACAATACCTACGGCTTCACCAAGGCCTACAAGGCGACCATTAGCCATGTTAAGACCATAACATTTAGCACAAACACCCCGTCTGCTTTCACAGGTAAGAACAGAGCGTATTTTGACTGTTTCATATCCCGCATCGTCAATTGATTCTGCTTGGATATTGGTAAGAATATCACCCGCATATGCTAGGAGGATATTTTTATCACCAGGAAGGTATATGTTATCACAGACTGTACGACCATAAAGACGATCTTTTAGAGGGAGGAGCTCTTCTTGACCCTGCTTAATAGCAGAAACTTCAATACCATTCAGAGTATGGCAATCTTCTTCCATAATAATTACGTCTTGTGCAACATCTACAAGGCGGCGTGTCAAATAACCAGAATCTGCGGTTTTTAAAGCAGTATCTGCCAAACCTTTACGAGCGCCGTGTGAAGAAATAAAGTACTCAAGTACTGTTAACCCTTCACGAAAGTTCGATGTAATGGGCGATTCAATAATCTCCCCTGATGGCTTTGCCATCAATCCACGAAGAGCTCCTAACTGTTTAACCTGTGATTTATTACCACGAGCTCCAGAGTCCATCATAAGATAGAGAGGATTATGGCGATTGTCTTTTACTTCAGAAATAAGGCTGAAGAGTTCTTCAGAAAGAAGATCTGTTACTTCTGTCCAAATAGCGACAATTTTAGAGTGGCGCTCACCATCTGTGATTATCCCATCCTCATATTGCTTTTTAACAATAGCTACTTTCTCATAAGCCTTCTCAAGAAGTGCGGATTTATTAGGAGGAACGCATACGTCACGAACACCCATAGAAATCGCAGCTTTTGTTGATTCGGCAAAGCCCATATTCTTAAGATTATCAAGAAATTGTACAGTTGCTTCAAGGCCTACTTTTTTGTAGCACTCCAGAACAAGTACACTTAGCTTTTTCTTAGGTAGACTATAGTTTTGAAAACCAAGCGCTTCCGGAACGATGGTATTAAAAATAACACGACCGGGTGTTGTCTCGATAATCCCATCGGGTAGACGCAACTTAATACGTTCATGCACATGAAGCCCGCGACCAAGTGCATCGTATCTTTGAGTCTCTTCATTAGAAACAGGCAGAGTGTCTGTTATAGCAGCAAGGGCTAAAAGAACTTCTTCTTTATCTTTAAAGACTTTGGTTTTAGCACCATGTTCTTCGGGAATATAAAGAGGGTCTAGCATCAAGTAATAAAGCCCTAGTGTCATATCTTTTGAAGGAACTGCAGAAGGTTTACCAGAAGAGGGCAGGAAGATATTATCCGGCGCCATCATAAGAAGCTTGGCTTCAAGCTGTGCTTCTACAGAAAGGGGCACGTGAACCGCCATTTGGTCACCATCAAAGTCGGCATTATAGGCTTCACAAACAAGTGGATGAATTCTAATAGCTTTACCTTCAATTAGTACAGGCTCAAAAGCTTGAATACCTAAACGGTGCAAAGTAGGTGCACGGTTAAGAAGAACTGGATGGCCTTTTATAACTTCTTCAAGAACATCCCATACTTCTGGAGCTTTACGCTGTATCATGCGCTTAGCAGAACGTATTGTATAGACAAGACCTAGATCTTTTAAGCGCTTTACAATAAAAGGTTCAAAAAGCTGTAGGGCCATTTCTTTAGGTAGGCCACATTGACTGAATTTCAGTTCGGGACCTACAATAATGACAGAGCGTCCTGAGTAATCTACCCGTTTCCCCAAAAGATTTTGACGGAAACGCCCCTGCTTACCTTTAAGCATTTCTGAAAGAGATTTTAAAGGTCTGTTACCTGCTCCCATAACAGGATGACCATGACGGCCATTGTCAAAAAGAGCATCAACAGCTTCTTGCAGCATACGCTTCTCATTGCGTACAATAACTTCGGGTGTTTTCAACTTTAAGATCGCTTTTAAACGATTATTACGGTTGATGACTCTACGGTATAGGTCGTTAAGGTCTGATGTAGCAAAACGTCCACCATCAAGAGGCACTAAAGGTCTAAGGTCAGGAGGAATAACAGGCACATTAGACATAACCATCCACTCAGGGCGGTTAGTGGATAAAGAGAGACCTTCGACAATTTTTAAACGTTTAGCAAGCTTCATACGTGCTTGCATCGACTTTGTTTTGCGTAATTTATCTTTGAGCTCTATAAGAAGGGCTTCTAAATCTTCTGTTTTAAGAAGGTCGTAAATGGCTTCTGCGCCTATTTTAGCAGTAAAAGCATCTCTCCCAAAGCGTTCTACAGCTTCACGATAATGAACCTCTGTAAGCAGTTGTTTTCTTTCTAAATCCGTTTTACCGGCATCTATAACAATATATTCTTCATAATAAATAACGCGTTCTAAATCAGAAGAAGCCATCCCTAAAATATTACCTATACGCGAAGGCATTGTTTTGAAAAACCAAATATGCACAACAGGAACCGCTAGTTCAATGTGCGCCATGCGTTCACGACGAACTTTGGAAAGGGTTACTTCTACGCCACAACGGTCACAAACAATACCTTTGTGCTTAATCTTCTTATATTTACCGCAAGCACATTCCCAGTCCTTAGTAGGGCCAAAAATCTTCTCACAGAAAAGACCGCCCTTTTCTGGTTTAAAGGTACGATAGTTGATTGTTTCGGGTTTCTTGATTTCACCACGGGACCATTCATTCTTTACAACATTATCAGAAGCCAGACCTATGCTCAGGATGTCAAAATCGGACTCCAGCATGTCGTCTTCACGCTCCCTATGAGCTGGAGCTTCTTTTACAATATGCACCTGGCTCCTAACCATTTCTTGAGGATCGTCTAATCCACCTTTCATTCGCTGCTACTCCTAATTATTTTTTAGATCTGAAACTTTTTTAAGTCTCACATCAAGTCCAAGACCTTGCATTTCTTTAACAAGCACGTTAAATGATGCAGGGATACCTGGTTGTAAAGTATTTTGTCCTTTAACAATCGATTCATAAATCCACGTACGCCCAGCCACGTCATCTGACTTGACAGTCAGCATTTCCTGGAGGAGATTAGCGGCTCCATAAGCTTCCAACGCCCATACTTCCATTTCGCCGAAGCGCTGACCACCTTTCTGTGCTTTACCACCAAGGGGTTGTTGCGTAACGAGAGAGTAAGGGCCTATAGAGCGCGCATGGATCTTGTCAGCTACAAGGTGACTGAGTTTTAACATATATATGTATCCAACCACAACACGGTTGTCAAAGCGTTCGCCCGTACGTCCATCAAAAAGCCAGCTTTTACCGTCGGAGGATAAATCATATTTATCCATCATTTCCCAGATCTTATCTTCAGGGAATCCCTCAAAAACCGGACTCTTTACATATATACCAGCTTTTTTAGCCACAAAACCAAGATGAGTTTCAAGTAACTGACCAATATTCATCCGGGATGGTACCCCCAGAGGATTGAGTATTATCTCAATAGCTTGGCCATTAGGCATAAAAGGCATATCTGCTTCAGGCACTATTTTTGAAACAACACCTTTATTACCATGACGCCCCGCCATCTTATCACCCACTTGAAGCTTACGCTTAGTAGCAATATAAACTTTAACTTGACGGATGATACCTGCTTCTAGCTCAATATCTCCTTTTTTCATGTACTCAAGTTCAAGCTTTTGACTCTGATCAAGCTCTTCAATTGCCTTTTCTGTAGAGAG
Organism: Parachlamydiales bacterium; assembly: GCA_009885615.1. Classification (GTDB taxonomy): domain Bacteria; phylum Chlamydiota; class Chlamydiia; order Chlamydiales; family VFKH01; genus VFKH01. The sequence continues at coordinate 17,962 of VFKH01000060.1, read as the reverse complement.
CATAATCTCTTTAAGGAGAGGGAAGATCTCACTTTTCGGAAGAATTAAATCTTCTGTCTTTTTTGACTCTAGATGCTCTAGCATATCTTGTGTAACAATAACTCCAGAAGGAATAACTACGTCCCCTGTCTTTCTATGTACAATGGCTGACTCAAGAGTCTCATCTAAAAGTAAAGCTCCCAGCTTTTCATGACGTTGTATTTGCAAGTCAAAAAGCTTGGTGCGATACTCTTTCTGCATGTTTTTTAAACGCCCTGCTTCTTCGACAAGTTCGTCATCAGTTTTAGATAGTCTATCTCTACGACTAAAAACTTTAACGTCCATTATAACGCCCTCAGTTCCGGGAGGAACTATCAAGGAAGCATCTTTAACATCTGCTGCTTTTTCACCAAAAATAGCCCGGAGTAAACGTTCTTCGGGAGCGAGTTCTGTTTCCGATTTCGGTGTGATTTTACCAACGAGGATATCCCCTGGCTTCACCTCAGCTCCGATACGAATGATGCCATCGTCACCTAAGTTAGCAAGAGCTTCTTCAGAGACATTTGGAATATCCCTTGTGATCTCTTCTTTTCCAAGCTTGGTATCGCGCGCTGTGAGTTCAAACTCTTCTATGTAGATTGAAGTGTAATAGTCTTCACGCAGTAGTTTTTCTGAGATAATAATAGCATCTTCATAGTTGTAACCGCACCAAGGCATAAAGGCCACAAGGACATTTTTACCAAGGGCAATTTCACCCTTATCGGTTGCAGAACCATCTGCAATAACATCCCCTGCAAGAATCTTATCCCCAACAAAGCATAGCGGTTGCTGATTAATGCATGTACCTGAATTAGATCGTAAGAACTTCTTAAATTCGTACACTTTCTTATCAAGAGGATTACGTGTGGGCGCAATAATAATTTTTGTTCCATCAACATAATCAACAACGCCGTCTTCTTCTGCTACAACAACGGCCCCTGAGTCACATGCAGCCCTAGCTTCAAGACCTGTTCCGACAAGAGGAGCTTCTGTTTTCAAAAGAGGTACAGCCTGACGTTGCATATTCGAACCCATAAGAGCGCGGTTAGCATCGTCGTGCTCAAGGAATGGAATCAAACCTGTAACAATAGATACCATCTGCTTAGCAGAGACATCCATGTGTGTTATTTGAGCCACAGGAACTTCGACAAACTCGCCTTTATGATGGGCTGCAATAATGTCATTTTCAAAAGTCCCATGTTTGTCCATGGGCGTTGAGGCCTGGGCAATTATATAACGCTCTTCGATATCCGCTGTCATGTACTCGATTTCACTCGTCACAACCCCGTTCTTTACGACACGGTAAGGTGTTTCGATAAAACCAAAATCATTAATTTTGGCATACGAAGATAATGAAGTAATCAAACCAATATTGGGTCCTTCAGGGGTTTCAATAGGGCAAATACGTCCGTAATGACTTGTATGAACGTCGCGAACTTCAAAACCAGCTCTTTCACGATTTAATCCTCCCGGCCCAAGCGAGGAGAGACGTCGTTTGTGTGTTAACTCAGCAATTGGATTCGTTTGATCCATAAATTGGGAGAGCTGTGAACGGCCAAAAAAGTCTTTTAGGACACCTGCAAGCCCTTTAGCGCTAACAATTTTACCTGGAGTCAACGTGTCCGAAGAAAAGTCAAAAAGGTTCATGCGCTCACGAATGATGCGTTCCATGCGTGCTAGGCCTATGCGGCACTGATTCTGAATTAATTCACCTACAGAACGCACACGACGATTTGCTAGGTGATCAATGTCATCCACAGATGTTGCCTTGTCGCCAGCTTTTAAACCGATCAGATATTTAATAGCACTAACGACGTCTTCTTTAGATAAAGTAACATTTTTAAGAACTTCATCATTAATTTCAAAGCCGAGCTTGCGATTGAGCTTATAACGACCTACTCTACCTAAATTATAGCGTTTAGGATCAAAGAAAAGGCGCATCATGGCTGAACGTGCATTAGCAATTGTTGCTGGTTCACCCGGACGTAGTTTACGATAAAACTCTTTTAAAGCCGCTTCGTAAGAATCCGCGGTATCTTTAGCAAGCATTTTAATAATCGGGCTGTTTTCATCAGCATCTTCTGCGATCTTAATATATTGAATACCCGCATCAAGCAATCGTTTTAACATAGCTGTTGTGAGTTTTTCACCCACCTTGCCATAGATATGAACGCCTGTCTCATCAGCTAATGTTTCGGCTAAGACTTTACCAACGATCTTTACAAAATCTTTTTCAGATTTAAGTTTTATTTTTTCTATCTTAAAGAACTCTTCCAAGATATCCGCATCTGTGGAATACCCAAGAGTACGAATAAAAGTTGTAGCAAGTATCTTACGTCTACGCTTTTTACGATCGATATAAATGTGAATAAGGTCATTAGTATCAAAAGAACCCTCTAGCCAGCTACCTCTATAAGGAATAATACGACAGGAGTAGATATTGATACCCTTGGTATGGCGCATTTCTTCGAAAGAAATACCGGGAGAACGGTGAAGCTGAGAAACAACAACACGCTCGGCACCATTGATGACAAAAGTTCCTTTATCTGTCATCAGAGGTATTGTACCCATGTAGACTTCTTCTTCCTTAATACCCGTCTCATCTATCAGACGGAACTTAACTTTTAGAGTGACGTTGTAGCTAATACCACGTCTAATACACTCTTGTGAAGTATATTTAGGTACTCCTAAGTTATACGAAATAAATTCTAAAAATGTCTTTTCGTCATAGGACTTTATCGGGAATATCTCTTTGAATACTTCCTGCAAACCGATATTCTCCCTTTCTTCAGGAAGCATATCTGCCTGTAGAAATTGATTATAGGATTTGACCTGAACTTCAATAAGGTTAGGAAGATCAATGATCTCTTCCCTGTCGATAAAACCGACCCTTTGCGGTGGTCTTTTGAGCATAAAAAAATGGCCCCTTAAATTTCTCTAAATAGCAAGAGGCAAGGAAGAGGACGTCCCTCTACCTTGTCTTTAATTGATAAAGTATTTGGTATTATTACAGACCTTTCATACTAGCTTTGCAGCCAGCAGCTTGGATCTTCTTGCAAAGTTCTTCAGCTTCTACTTTTCTAACACCTGTTTTTAGAACTTTAGGTGCTGCCTCTACTAGATCTTTAGCTTCTTTTAAACCAAGGCCTGTTACTTCACGTACAATCTTAATTGCAGCAATTTTTTTATCGGCAGGACACTCATCAATGCTTACTTCAAATTCTGTTGCTTCTGCAACAGCTATAACAGCAGCTGGCGCTGCGGCAACGGCTGCAACAGCGGCGGCTGCTTTAACACCCCACTTGTCTTCTAGGGCTGTTTTTAATTCGGACATTTCCAAAACTGTCAAATTGCTCAATACTTCTATTAATTCGTCTTTAGATATTTTTGCCACGGTATTACCTCTTTTCTCTAATTTTATTTTTTTATTCTTGTTTAGCTCTATTCTCTAAACAGTAGAGAGGGCTGCAAAGCAACGCATCTATAACTGCTAAAGTCTGAGCCATAGGAGCCTCGAATAGTCCGAGTAACTCTGCTCGCATTCCATTTTTATTTGGCAATGTAGCAAGAGTTTTCATCTCGCCTTCATTATATATATTGCCATCAAGACGGCCTGCAATTACATCGATGACTTTTTCATTTTTCTTCCCAAAATCTAGAACTTCTTTAATAGATTCTATAGCATCTTGAGTAGCAAATACGACACCGATATGTCCTTGCAAATCACCTATGTTTAAAGCAACACCCAAATTGGCCGCCGCTTTCAAAAAAACACGTTTCTTAACGACTTCGAGCTCTGAACCCATTTTAACAAGTCTGACTCTTAGTTCATGTGCTGTATTGGGAGCTAGCTTGCTATAACGAGTAACAATAAAGGAACTTGACGTCTCGAGTTTATTCTTGATCTCATCAAGAAGTAAGTTTTTTTCTTCTCTCATGGAACTCTTCTCCTTATGCCGTTGGTAGTTCGTTAGAACTGATTCTTATGCCTGGCCCCATTGTTGAAGAGAGATAGGCTGATTGCATATATTGCCCTTTAGCGGTGTTTGGTTTTGCTTTCCATATAGCACCTAAAAGAGCCTGAATATTTTCAGTAATCTTATTATCTTCAAAAGATAACTTACCAACTGCATTACTGATCACACCGTGGCGATCTAATTTAAATTCTACTTTCCCACCCTTTATTTCACGCAGTGCTGTTACCACATCAGGTGTTACAGTACCGGCTTTAGGAGTTGGCATAAGACCACGAGGACCTAACACCTTGCCGAGTTTACCAACCTCGCGCATCATATCTGGGGTAGCAATTACGGAATCAAAATCCGTCCAGCCGTCCAAGACTTTTTTCATTAGTTCATCATCCCCTGCAAAATCTGCTCCAGCCGCTAAGGCTTCAGAGGCTTTTTCACCTCTTGCAAAAACCAACACACGTAAAACTTTACCCGTTCCATTCGGTAAGGAAACGACGCTTCTTACTTGCTGATCAGATTTACGAGGATCAATGCCTAGTTTGAGGGTAAGCTCTACTGTCTGGTCAAATTTGACCGGAGGGCAGGCTTTCAATATAGCGATCGCTTCAGACAGGGTATAGTGCTTATGCCTATCAATCCTTGAAGCAATCTCCCGAATACGTTTGCTTTTACCCATAAAAGGTTATTATCCTATTTTAGTTAACTACGATTTCAATGCCCATAGAACGAGCTGTTCCTTTAATGAGCTGAATAGCCGCTTCCATAGAAGAGACTCGCAGATCAGACCATTTCTTTTCAGCAATGGTTTCCAGCTGGCTCATAGACAATTTTCCTACCTTATCACGGTTAGGAACTTTTGATCCGGATTGGATACCGGCTTCTTTTTTAATTAAAGCAGACATAGGAGGCTGCTTTGTAATAAAGCTAAAGCTTTTATCCGCATATACACTGATGACAACAGGAAGAATATCACCTATTTTATCTTGTGTTTTAGCATTGAATTCTTTACAGAATGCCATGATATTTACACCGGCAGATCCTAATGCGGGACCAATAGGAGGCGCTGGGTTGGCTTTACCTGCGGGAATTTGCAGCTTAATAACTTTAATGATTTTTTTTGGTGGTGCCATAATCTCTTACTATTAACTTTTTATTTCAACTCTTTTCCACATCATCTAAAGTTTCTTCTACTTGCCAGAACTCTAAATCATTGACGCGTGTTTCTCGACCAAAAATGGTCACGAGAACGCTTAATCGCCCTTTATCATGGAAAACTTCTGTTACTGTACCTATAAAATTGATGAAAACACCGTCAACTATCTTGACGAGGTTTCCAACTTCATATTTATGTTTTTGTATAACTTTCTGCTTTTTATCATCGAGGTCTCGCAGAATATTTTCGATCTCTTGATCGGAAAGCATCGTGGGATTATTACCGCCTAAGAAGTCAATAACACCCGCTGTATCTTTAATATACATAAATGAGTCATCGTTAAGCTCCATTTTAACAAGCAGGTAACCCGGCCAAATGCGCTTTTCAGTAACTTTTTGCTCGCCTTTTTTAACCTCTAAGACGTTTTCTGTAGGAAGCAAAACTTGCTCAATTACAGAATCCATACCAGTTGAGCTCAGGTGTTCTTCAATAGCTCTTTTAACTTTCTTCTCATGAGTTGAGAGGACTTGTACAACATACCACTTCATAACTTTCTTATTAGCCTCCCGTACTACGAACTAAGGCGCTCATAATCCAAAGAGCCTTATGAATCAAAAGATCCATCAAATAAAGGGCAAATCCCCCTAAAAATATAGCTGCAAAAACAACTTTTGTGTAAACAATAGTTTCTGTTTTACTTGTCCAGGCTATTTTCTTAAACTCTTGCTTTACGTCACTAAAAAAAGCTCTTAAGCTTACTGCTTTAGCGCGCTCTTCTTTTCTTGTAGATAGCGAGATCTGGTCCATATTTATTACCTAATGCTGGGATATTCTATTCTTTTATGAGCCTTTAAGGCAACAGAAAATAGAGATTACTAAAAAATCGAGTGCGGAGGGATTCGAACCCCCGACCAGCGACTTTGGAGATCGCTGCTCTACCAACTGAGCTACACACCCTAAAAACAACAGGGGTTTCTCTGTTTTCAGAGAAACCCCTGCTTATTAAAAATATTTATTCAATAATTTTTGTTACCGTACCAGCACCGATTGTACGGCCACCTTCACGGATTGCGAAACGCATACCCTCTTCCATAGCAATTGGATTGATCAATTGCACAGAAAATTCCACGTTATCACCTGGCATAACCATCTCTGTTCCTTCCGGCAGAGTTACACTTCCTGTTACGTCTGTTGTGCGGAAATAGAACTGAGGTCTATATCCCGTAAAGAAAGGTTTATGACGACCTCCCTCCGCTTGTGTAAGAACGTAAATGGCACCTTTGAATTTTGTATGGGGTTTGCAAGTACCTGGAGCTGCAAGAACCATACCACGTTCAATGTCATCTTTCTCTACACCCCGAAGGAGTACGCCAACGTTGTCACCGGCACGGGCTTCATCAAGAAGCTTGTTGAACATTTCGAGACCTGTTGCAACAGTATCACGTGTAGGTCGGATCCCGACTAGAACAAGCTTATCATTCACCTTTACCACACCGCGTTCCACACGACCTGTGGCTACAGTACCGCGACCAGAAATAGAGAAAACGTCTTCTATAGGCATAAGAAAAGGTTTGTCTATTTCGCGAACGGGAGTTGGGATCTTTTCATCTACCGCTTTCATCAAATCTTTAATAGCCTGAACATAGACTGGATCGCCTTCAAGGGCCTTTAAAGCAGATCCTCGAATAATCGGTACATCTTTGTAGCCTTTGCTTTCCAAAAGCTCTGTTAATTCCATTTCGACAAGCTCGATCAATTCTTGATCTGCTTCGCTAATCATATCGACTTTATTCAAGAAAATAACAACAGCAGGAACGCCTACTTGACGCGCCAGCAAAATATGTTCTTTAGTTTGTGGCATAGCACCATCTGTTGCAGCCACAACGAGTATAGCTCCATCCATTTGGGCAGCACCCGTGATCATGTTTTTAACATAGTCCGCGTGACCAGGACAATCTACGTGAGCGTAGTGCCTGTTAGCTGTCTCATATTCAACATGCGTGGCGTTAATCGTAATGCCACGAGCCTTTTCCTCAGGCGTGTTATCAATAGAGGCGTAATCTCTAAATTTTGATTTACCTTCTGTAGCTAGAATTTTAGTAATAGCAGCAGTTAGAGTAGTCTTGCCGTGGTCAACGTGTCCGATTGTACCAATGTTGACATGAGGCTTGGACCTCTGGAATGTTTCCTTTGCCATTTAAGTCCTCCGTAGGATCTTTAAGAGTTTTATTAGTTACCCGATGCCCAGAATAGGAGTTGAACCTACGACCTTTTGCTTACCATGCAAATGCTCTGCCACTGAGCTATCTGGGCATGAAAAATCAAGCTTCAGCAGTTTAATCTCGAATTGAAATAAAAACAAGCTCTTATTTACGATAAACAATGCGCGCTTGCATGAGGTCGTAAGGAGACATTTCCACACTCACTTCATCACCAGCAGAAACACGAATGTTACGCATACGCATTTTGCCACACATGCGTGCTAAAATTACAAGTCCGTTTTGTAGTTTTACACGAAAAGTCATACTGGGCAATAATTCGATTACGGTTCCGTCTAGTTTAATAGTGTCTTCTTTTGACATTGCTCTCCTTTTATCCCGAATTATGAAACTCTATTTTTTACTTAAAAGTCAAGACGCTTTTAGAGACTTGCTATTTATAAAAAATTTTTGTACCCTCTTTTTATGTTTAAGGAAAATGAATTATATCTTCACAACCTCTTCGCTGGTTGTCAAACGCCTGAAGCTATCTATGAAAAACTCCTTTCCCTAGGTAAAGAGCAGCCGCAGCTCCCCTCTTCCTTTAAAACTGAGGAACATCTAGTCAAAGGATGTCAATCTAGACTTTATTTACGTACGATCTATAAGGAGGGTCTTTTTTATTTTGAAACAGAAGCTGATGCATTCATATCATCGGGCCTAGCTCAAACTCTAACTCTCCTTTATAGGGGTTTAGAAGGAGTTGAAATTTTAACACACAAGCCCACTCTTTTAGAAGATCTTGGTATTATTCGCAACATCTCTCCAGGCCGCTCCAATGGCCTTGCCTCTCTTGATCTTAAAATACGCCAAGAGGTGCTTCAAGTGATTGTAAAAAACTCGTAGGTGATCACAAAAAGAGCAAACGCTATAACGAAAATAAGAGGCATTTTACCTCCAGGAACCCTAAACCCGCCCTCTCTTTTTTGTACATATCGCCCTATCCAAACCATAAGAGCAGGTAAGATCCCATTTAAAATGGTGTCACCGAATGCCCCGGTTATATCTAATGCTAGTAAAAAAATACGCTCTACAAGAGTTGCTAGTAAAAGCGTTGGTCCTGCAATTAAGAGCCCTAGAATAATCTTACCTTTGCCCTTTTTGGAAATTTTAAAACCATCCGCTAAAAAGTCAAAAAGGCCAAGGCCTATACCTAAAAATGAAGTTGTAATCGCAAAAAAGGCAAACAAAAAGGTTGTAAAGGCAATACCCGGATGTTGTACGGCCACTTGATAAGAGGCTGCTGCGGAAAGTCCCTGCTCATAAGCAGCTTTAAGACCTTGATTACCATCGACAGGGACTGTTCCTAAAACAAGTAACTGCCAAAAAGCATATGTAATAAAAGTAAAACCCATCCCAACTATGATCGCAATTTTAAGGTGCTTGGCACTTCTTTTTAGATAAATCGTCAAGCTTGGCACAATAGATTGAAAGCTAAAAACAGTTAGAAGCAATGGCATTGTTTTAAGGGTATTAATCCAATGTGTCCTCTCTAAGTAAACGGGAACAATTTTACCAATCCCCACCGAAATTAAGAGAAAATAAGCTAATACCATTCCTCCTACCAAAATGGCATTAACAAGCCCCACAAGTCTGGCCCCAAAATCAATCACGAAGCCAAAAACAAGAATGAAAAGTAAATTATAAATCCAAGGACTGGCCCCTGGGAGCACTTGCTGGAGGAGATCTCCGCATGCGGCTGTATATGCCACAAGTGATGCATACGCCATAAATAGATATAGAACCCAGGCGAGAGCTTTACCAAACGGCCCCAGTAATCGACTTGCCATCGTAATAATATGAGAACCAGCGGGCATCCATAAATTGGCTTCCAAGAGCAGAAGTGCCGTTATTGTCATAAAACTCCATGTCAGCGCCATCATAGCTAGTGAAGGCCAAAAACCAGCATCTGCCGTCATTACAGGTAAAGCGAGCATACCTCCACCTATAGAAGTGCCGGCCACTAAAAGCGTCGCTCCTATCACGTGTAGGAATGGAATCTTCATTAAAATCACCTGTTAAATATTTGTGAAAAAGTATACACTTTTTTTTGTATAAATATACAGGAAAAATGAACGACAGACAACGTGCTATCCTAGACTGCATCAGAAAACATCCCATAAGTGATCAGCAAATGCTTGTCACTCTCCTAGAAATTGCTGGGTTCAGCACTAATCAAGTAACCATATCCAGAGATCTGCGAAGGCTTGGTATTATCAAAAAAGAAATTAAAGGCCGGCAAATTTACGAAATCTCCTCTTCCAATATTAATGAAGAATTACTAAAAATGGCGGTTATTAATATTTCATATAATGAAAATCTGATCGCTATTACCACTAGACAAGGATTGGCTCCTTTTATTGGTGATTACATTGATGCTCTAAAAACTATTCCTCTTCTAGGCTGTATTTCAGGAGAAAATATGATTTTTGTAGCACCTAAGTCCGTTAAGGACCTTCCTCTTATCGTGGAAAAATTAAAAGAAGCTCTTTTTGTAAAAAAGATTTTACACTAATTTATAAATAGTGCTTTTTAAATATATTACTATTCCAATTTCTTTCCTGTTCCTACTTATTTATAGCGGTAACGATAGCCCAAGCAGCTAATATTTGAATAACAAGAGAGGGGTCCTTAAGCTGTTTTTTTAAAAATGGAATACTCTCCTTATCACCTATGCGTCCTAAAGATTCAATTATCCTTAAGCGTGTTTCGAGATCAGCAGCCTCATAATTACTCTTTAGCACAAAAAGGGCTTCTGGATCAGAAAAAAGTCCCCCTAAAAGAAGAGCTGCCTGTAGACTCAGCTCCGGATCCTGATCATATAATAACTGTTGAACCATCTTAGCAGTCTCCTCATCCCCCTCTTGTAAGAGTAAGAAGGAGGCGAGCATTGCTTTACTAAGTCTTTTTTCCTTAAGAAAACTTTTTAAAGCCTCCATAGCGCCCTCGCTATTTTTGCATATAAGCTTATGGAGCAAATCCATGCGGATGTTAAGATCCTCCGAATTAGCATCGATCCCATTCATAAGTTCTTGACGAGAGAATTCGGATGGCAAGAGCAAAGGAAGCGCTGGGCTATCCTTATTGCTACGTATCAGCGCCCCTTTATAGGAAGAGAGCTCTTCAAAAATGACTTGCCCTGCTCTTTGATCATAGGGCAAAAGAGCCTCAGCGATATTGAGCCGTACAAAGAGATCTCTCTCCACGAGGAGCCTTGCCTGTAAAGCCTCAATTCTCCCAAGCTTTCCTAGTGCTACTGCGCAGAGTGAGCGCGCCTTGCTATTTTCATTTTGTAAAAACTGCTCTAATAACTTATCCGAGCCCCCATAAAAAACACGCATCCATTCCTGAGTAATGATCACACGGTAGTCTTTTTCGTCACCTACAATCGGCGGAATTTTTTCTTGCTTTAATATAACGGCCGCCTCACAAAAAGCCATTTTTACAGTCGGATGGATATCGTTAACAAGAGGAAATAAGAGCGGAATCAATTCTTTTTGACCGGAACTTACAACTAAATTAATAGCAAATAGCCTCAGTATAGCCCTATTACTGGCTACAAGATTTTTGATCTCCACTTGCTCTACTTTATCTCTAAAAGTCACTAAACTCGCTAAAATTACCCTCTTCTCCGCAGCTGCACTTTCGCAATCAAATACCATCAAAGGTACTATATTTTTGGCCTGAATATTTGCAAGGGCGGTTATTGCACTTAATCGCACATCTTGTGAGTGATCTTGAAGAGCGATTTTTTTAAGCTCTTGAATAAGAACTGCGTCTCGCATCATTGTAGAGAGGCCACAAGCTGTGTGCCTAAGCGCTATATTACTGTCTTGAAGCGCACTTAAAAGAATCGAAACAGAGCGGTAGGAATGCAAATCAGTAGCCACTTGCAGAGCCACCCATCTATGAAAAAGGGCGGTAGAATTCTTACCTTTTAATAAATAAGCCCAACAAACTTCTTCTAGACTATCATTATCCTCACCTAAATAGTCGAGGGCCTTTTCTACAAGGCCCGCCTGGCAGAGGGCTTTAATAAGTATAGGATCGCCCTTTGACAGTGTTTTTTCAGCAAGAAGTGCTGCTTGTTTATAACAGCCTAGAGTTAGTAGGTTCTCTACTTCCCCTGCGCTAAGCAATATCTCTGAGCACGCGACCACCCAGAAGGTGAAAATGTAAATGATGGATAACTTGTCCCGCATCCGATCCTATATTAGTTAATAAACGATAGCCGTCTTGTATATCTAAATCATGGGCTATTTTTGTAGCAATCAGAGCCATCTCTCCGAGTAATTCTTGATCCTCTTTTTTAGCATCCTGTAGGCTTTTTAGCTCTTTTTTAGGGACAATTAGAATGTGTACAGGTGCCTGAGGCGCTATATCCCAAAAAGCTATAACACGTTCGTTTTCAAATACCTTCTTACAAAAAAGTTCCCCTTTAATGATTCTGCTAAAAACTGTTGTCATAGGGGCTTACCCTCACAGCTTTTTTTACCACAGTTTTGCAAAGCTAACTCCAGTGCTTTTAAGGCATCGCCGTAACTTTCCCATACGGATATAAAACGCCCCTTATGGCAAAAAATAGCTCCTGGAATGGCTGTTAAATCAACTAGCTCTTGCTTCATAAGACCCGCCCATTCGAGTGGAAGTGGACATCGGATCTTCATGCGATCATAACTTGTTGGGGGAATACCTCTTAATTTCCAATTTGTACCTGAGGGCATTATCACAAAAGATGCAGGATGGTTCTCACCTCCTAGTTCAAAGAAAGTATCCTGCCAGGGCAGTGCCTGATCAAAAATTAGACAGTCCTTATATTTACGCATGGCCTCTTCCACAAACAGACGACGGCTGGCTGCATAAAGATATCGCTCATTTAAACGCTTCATATGGCCATGGGCAAAATCTACAGCTCTTAAAAAAGCTGTTAACTCTTTCTCACTATCTACTTCATATTCAATAGGTAGAAAATTCGAAATTATCTGGGAAAAGGAGGTTGTTCCAGGAATTAACGGTGCCTTACCGTTATCATGCTCATCTACACCCTTAATGAGACTATCGTTGAGAAAATAATATTTTTGGGCCGTCAAAATACCCTGATCGTACAAATATAGCAATATCATTCCTGCACTGCTAAAAGAGCCTTGATAAGATGCTTGATGGTGATCAAAAAGCTTACGTGCGGGATCATAAACACCCCCAACATCACAGGCATATTCACACTTAGCTAATATATCTGGATCGCGTGAGCGCATAATTTTTTCCCTATCTACTAACCCAAAAGTAAGTAAGAGAGCGCAAGCAGAGACCTCATCCGCATGAAATGAACCGTCATGAACGGCAACAGAGCGTAAAAGCATAACCAAACTATTCTACTTAAACTTCCTGTTTTAATCAATGCGCTATTTTTCATTCCAGCTACTCTTAAGCACGCTTTAAGTACGCGTATTTTAAGTCTTTATTTACAAGTATCATCTCGCTTTATGTGGAAATTCTGTTCATAGATTGTTGATGATTTTATCCTAAACCCTAGTTCCTCTGCGCCTTAGGATATAGAAATCTTTAAAAAAACCCATACTCATTGTAATCATGTTGTTAACTATCATATATTTACATATTTTAACAGAGATCCCAGTTTATGCTGGAAATAAAAGCGGGTATGGACAATGTTTATGTTGATAACAATCATAAAAGATAAAGATTATCTACCCATGGACCTACACCCTAACCATTTTGATTTAATATCACCTGACGGTCGAATCACATCTTTAAAAGATTCTAAAGCCACCCTTACGATCGAAGGAATCTCCCCTTTCTTTGTAGGATTTGATATAGATCAAAGTAGAATCTCCTTTAATCTAAAAAGCTCTCTTGCTCAAGTAGGTGTTGACTCTCGGATGACACATCTTATTTTTGATAAAGCACATGGACGTGCCGAAATAGAAATAGAGTTGTTTCCTCTATCAAAAATGGGCAAGGAAATGCTTACATTATTAAAAAAAGGAGCCCTGATCGGCAAGCTTTTTGCAGCAGATGATCGAAGGCGAGTCCATGATCCCCGCTATCTTTCACGCATGTTTAAAAGAAGTGATCGCTTTGGTGCTCCTCTTTTAAGCCTAGGAGGACCAGAGGGTAGCTCCTCTATGGTTCTGGAGAGAGTTGATAATGTCGCTATTGCTTATTTATCTGTTTTAGAGGGCGTTATTAGCTATGAAAGTACTATTGAGGGCTTTTTGCCGACTATGGCTAAAGCTTTAATGCATAAAATATCTATCCGTGACTTCTTACAACTGCATCAAAGATTTATTCCAGATGAACCTCGCCTTTTAAAAGAGAATCATCTACTCCTTATTAAGACTCCCCCTTTACATGTGAGAACAGTTTTTGCTCGCGTTGCAAAGGAGCTTTTACCAAAAGGTTATATACATACAAGTGCTGACATCCTACAGCCCGATACTAAAGCTTCAGGTGATATTTATGAACTCTATGGCACAAGCCCTCTTGAATTATCTGAAATTCCTTTAGAGTTCTATACACTTGAACCCTATAGGGAATATATCTTCTTTGCTGATCGAGATCAATTACAAACATGCCTAGACTCTTCAGCGGATTTATTTGCAGCTTTCGACACCGCCCCTGAATCCCAATCGAGCGTATTTATTGTGAAAGGCTCGCAGCTCAAAAGCCTGAAAACAGATGATTGGCTTGTTAGAGACCCTCATAAGCATGACTTTCCTGGAATTTCTCATTCTGAACGTCAAGGTTTATTGGCAGAAAAATATATCCATCAACAACCCACCTATCCTTTTCTAAAAGCTATTACAGAGGGAGTTATCACCTCTCAAGGGGTTCTCTTCTGTCGTTATTTTCCAAGCCCTCTTCTTAAAAGCGCTCTTTTAAATGAAGCTGTTATTCGCTGCGTAAAAGGTCTCTACTTTCGCTACCCCTCCTTAAGCCATGAAGACTTCTTCTCTCATGAGGATTTTGCCCTTCTAAATGACCTATCTAAATTCGGTATTCCTGTCTTTTGGATTGAAAAAAGGCATGGTAAAATCCTGCAGTTTATTCAAAAAAATCCAGGTGAATCTGGTATGTTTGTTCCGCTTGACATGATAAAAAAATTTAAAGAATCTGTGATGTTTGGTATCTATGGCTCCAACTTACTAGAGGGTAATTTTGAACAAGAATTAATCAGCTTTTTTAAGGAGTTACAAGCAGCGCAGAAAAATAATAATTGGCCCCTTTTGGATAAGAATAAACCTCTTGCACTTATTACAGGAGGTGGCCCTGGTGCTATGGAGGTAGGCAACCGAGTGGCTAAATTACTAGGAATCCTCTCTTGCGCTAACATTGTAGATTTTCGAGCTAAAGATAAAAAAAACATTATTAACGAACAGCGTCAGAATTCTTATGTCGAAGCCAAAATGACCTACCGTATTGAAAAACTAGTCGAACGTCAAGCCGAATTCAATCTTGATTATCCTATTTTCTTAACCGGGGGAATTGGTACTGATTTTGAATATGCACTTGAAGAGCTACGCAGAAAAGTGGGGACTGTTTCCGCGAAACCCGTTCTTCTTTTTGGAGCCCCCTCTTATTGGCGCTCAAAAATCACTTATCGATTCCAGAGTAATCTCCAAAGTGGTACGATTAAAGGCTCTGAATGGATCTCTAATTGCTTCTATGTGGTTGAAAATGCTAAAGAAGCATTCCAGGTCTTTGAAGCTTTCTTCTCAGGAAAGCTCCTGATTGGTAAAGCAGGGCCTGTTTATGATGAGGGTTTTGTAGTAGCTAGCTATCTTTTTCACACGCCCTTAGCCCCAACAGACGCATCTTGATGAGCCTCTACCCCTACCCAAAAAACCTTACCTCCTCTTTATCGCAAGACTACCCTCATTGACTCATATTACGCAGATGAATCTTGAAAACAGTCTAAAGCCACCCTTACGGCTGAACCCTAGTTTAATATAATTAAGTCATCCAGAGTTGAACCCTATGTAGACAAATCCATTATCACTTCTGTTGCTTGTATTGCAGCATTTACCTTAACTACACCTGTATAGTTGAACAATACTATAATTAGGTGGTACTCATTCTTTTGGTAGTTTGGATTCTAATGCTACAAATACTATAATGTGCTTACTCATCGTATTTAATTAAAGATTGCACAGGTTTTCCACCAATTAGGATTTCACTATGTAAATAAGTTAAATCTATTAGTACAATTGCCCCTATTACATTATATCCCGCTTCGGTTAGTAATTGTTCAGTTGCTCTTAAAGTTCCACCCGTTGCCACTACATCATCAACAATAACCACATCACCCGTCCCTGCTTTTACCTCTAATACCTCATTACCATATTCCTTTGTGGCATCTATGTATTGGGTTGGTGGTGGTAGTTTGCCTTCTTTACGGACGGGAATGAATCCATTGCCATTTATTATTGCAACTCCTGCACCGAAGATAAAACCTCTACTTTCAATACCTACAACCAAATTAGGTTCTACATCGAAATTTTCAACCAATACAGATAAATCATCTATAGCTGAATTGAATACTTTTTGGTTTTCTAATAGCGGTGTGATGTCTCTGAATAGGACACCTTCTGCTGGCCAATTAGGCACATCTGTAATAAAATCTTTATACTGCATATTCGTGTATTTGTTTTGTTGATTGAACTGCTTCTGCGCACTTAAAGTTTCGCTATTGTTCTATGAATTCACGATTTCGCTCATGGGTTTTCTCATCCCAATCAAGCAATAATCTTTCTGTATAATCTGAAATCTTCTCTTCTTATCCCTAATTTTTTATATTTTTTGTTACCTTACTCGGCCTCGCTGAGCTATTTGATGGCTTTGCTCGGCCATGTTTACATCGTTTTTTTAACCAAATGTGATATATCCACTACTGCTAATCCATTCCTCATGTATTTCCATACAAATTGCTGTTACGAGTCTATTGCAGGAATCTTCATTAGAAAATAGTTCTCTAACCTATTCCTGCGTCTCATCTCGCCATTCAACCTTTCTACGAAATTCGTAGTCCTGATTTTACTCCAGTGACTTTTTGGATAGCTCAAGAAGGTCATTCCTTCCTCCAACCAAGCAGAAAACTTTGGAGCACTTTTTTCATAACTTCCGACAGTCTCTTTAAAATGCTTTTGACATTCAGGCCCCTCTAAGAACCGTAAAATATCTCTTACCGCTTTTTATTCAAACTAAGAGAAGCTGATCTCAAACTTTTTCTTCAACCAACAACTTTCTTTGAATTGAATTTACAAATCTACGTTGCCCCGAGCATCATGAAGTAAGGTCCGCCCCCAACCTCCAGGCCCCACCGCAACTCCATAACTTCCCTCCTGCCACCCCTCCCCCCTTTGTGACTCACCCCTGCTCGCATCATCCTATATAGCCATCACTTTCGAGCTTCCCAACACCATTTCGCCATCTATTTGCCCCTAAACTTATATCAACAATGGGTGCCCATTTAGCTTGTGGAGCATCATTTTCCTCCGCTTGACAATCCCCATTTACATCGTCAGAATCGTCGACGAAAACACTTATCCTATTATAAGATCCTACGGGTATCTCTTTCCCTTGGAAATCTTTCAAGCCAAACCTCCACCCATTCGCAGTAAATTCAGGATTAATCAACTCCACAGAAATAACCTGTACAATACCATTTTCATTAGTTTTCAAAGCAGCATCCACAATAACCGCATTAGGTGGATTGGCTTTAAAGCTATCCTTACCTTTTACCCAATTGCCCCTGAATTAAGTCAGCCCCATCGATCAGTATCTTTTTCCACTTGCCAGCCGGGACTTGCGTGAACCCCCTATTCCTTCGCAATTTCATTGATTGTCCTATCGCTCTTTAACGCTTCAATAGCCACCTTTTATTTGAAGATGGCCGTTCTTGGATTTCCGTTCATGTGCTTGGGCCCTCCATTTGGCCCTAAATTTTAGCACAAAACATAACTTTGAGACCTGTCTATTTTTTGGGGTCCATTATACTGTACTCACAACAATAGATAATGTTTTGGGTTACCCCGTCAGTAGATCAGTAGGTATAACACCGTTACTAGAAGAAGATTCTTTTTCTTTTCACACAAATCCTGATAGTCCTAAAATGAAACATATAAATGCCCTCAATAAAGCAGCTCTATATCAGGTGTGGCATACCCCACAATATAGTCGTCAAATTACTATTGCAGGAACAGTTTCTCCTACAGCTAAGTCTGATTCAATTGAGATAGATATCCCACAAGAAGGCAGGTACCAATCAAATTGGCATCATTATCATTTTATACCCACCGAGGCCACCGTTAGCGAGATCCGTCATTATTATGACTCCGACAAGACAGGATATTGTATGGTCGAAAGCGCTGTTTATAAAAAACAATCTAATGGCAAATGGTTATGTGAAAAAAAAACCCCTTATCTTGCCAAGAATTACCAATTTAATTTGGATAATCCTATAAACGTAAAGAAAGATTAAGAAGATTTAAAACTTTCCTGAAACTTCTCTCAGAAATTCCTGAACGCCCTTCGACACTCTTTTT